>JACRBO010000874.1 GCA_016219235.1 Chloroflexota bacterium | reverse complement strand
GAATGCTGATTGCTGATTGCTGATTCTATCGTCGGCAATCAGCAATCAGCAATCTAAAATCAGAAATTGCTAATGCCCGATCAATCGCCTCGCCTCCAACTGGATCATATCAACAAGTCCTTTCCCGGCGTGAATGCCGTGCAGGACGTGAGCCTGGCCGTGATGCCCGGCGAAGTGCTGGCGCTGGCCGGTGAAAACGGCGCGGGCAAGACCACGTTGATGAACGTGCTCAACGGCGTCATTCAGGCCGACACCGGCACGATCAGCCTCGACGGCCAGGCGGTGACGATCACATCGCCGCGCCACGCGCTCGATCTGGGCATCACGATGATCCATCAAGAGTTGGCGCTGATCCCCGAATTGACGGTGGGGCAAAACATCTACCTGGGCCGCGAGCCGCGCCGTGGACTGCGCGGGCTGATCGATTGGCAGAAGTTGTACGCCGACGCGCAGATCGAAATTGATCGGTTGGGGCTGCCGCTCTCGGCCCGATCGAAGATCGTGGATTTATCGATCGCGCAGCAGCAGCTGGTGGAGATTGCGAAGGCGTTATCGTACCGCGCCCGATTGATCGTGCTGGACGAACCGACGAGTGCGTTGAATGAGCGCGAAGCCGAGACGCTGTTCAAGTTGGTGCGGGCCTTGCGCGATCAGGGTGTGTCGTTGATCTACATCTCGCACCGCATGGAAGAAATCTTCGCACTGTCTGATCGTGTGGCGGTGATGCGTGACGGCCGATTGGTCGGCGTGGCCCCAACGCGCGAACTCGATGCGGACAAGATCGTGCAGTGGATGGTGGGCCGCGAACTGAAAGAGTTTTACCCCAAAGCCGATACGTCTCAGGGTGAAGTCATCCTCAAAGCCACGGGGCTGAAGCGCGGCAAAGAACTCGATGGCGTGGATATTGAATTGCGGCGCGGCGAGATCGTGGGGCTATCGGGATTGGTCGGGGCCGGTCGGACGTTCGTGGCGCGCGCGCTGTTTGGCGCGGATCGATTGGATGCCGGCGAAATCTACATCGACGGGCAGCGTGTCAATTTGCGTTCGCCGCGCGATGCGATCCGGCTGGGCATTGGTCTGGTGCCGGAAGACCGCAAAACGCAGGGCGTGTTTCTGGGGCAAAGCGTGCGCTCGAATGTGAGTGTGGGTTTGCTCGGCAAATTCTCACGACTCGGCTGGTTGTTCCAGCGACGCGTGGAGCAGCTGGTGAAAGCGATGATTCAACGTCTGGGCGTGCGCACGCCCACATCCGCGCAGCGCGTGAAAAATCTATCGGGCGGCAACCAGCAGAAAGTCGTCATCGCACGATGGCTGGCCTTGAATCCAAAGGTGTTGATTTTGGATGAGCCGACGCGCGGCATCGATGTCGCGGCGAAGGCGGATGTCCATTCGCTGATGAACGATCTGGCGGCGCAGGGCATGGCGATTTTGATGGTGTCGTCGGAACTGCCCGAAGTGCTGGGCGTGAGCGATCGGGTGCTGGTGATGCGCGCGGGCCGCATCGTCGGCGAGTTTACGCGGGCCGAGGCGACGCAGGACAAAATCATGCGCGCGGCGACAGGGCAGGCTTGACATGACACGCACGATCGATGTTCTCCGCAAAAGCAGCACGTTGATTATTCTGGTCATCATCGTGGCCTTATTCGCGATCGGGTCACCGGCGTTTCTCACGGTGAATAACCTGCTCACCGTGGCGCTGCAATCGTCCATCATCGCGCTCGTCGCCATCGGTATGACGTTCACCATCATCACGGGCGGCATCGATCTGTCGGTCGGTTCGGTGGCGGCGCTGTGCGGCGCATTAGGTGCGATTTTTGCGGCAAAACTGCACCTGGGCACGTATCCCGGCATTCTGCTGGCCTTGATCGTCGGTGGCGGGTTGGGCGCGATCAGCGGTTTGATGATCGTGCGCGGGCGCATCCCGCCGTTTGTGGCGACGCTGGCGATGATGGCCGTGGCGCGCGGCCTGACGCTGGTGTTTACAGAGGGCCGACCGGTGGCAGGGCTGGACGAGCGATTTACGTTCTGGGGCACGGGCGACGTCGGCGGAGTGCCGATGCCCGTCATCGTCGTGGCGGTGATCGCGGTGATCGGCTATCTGGTGTTGACGCAAACGACGTTTGGCCTGCACCTGTACGCGGTGGGCGGCGCTGAAGAGACCTCGCGTCTGGCCGGTGTCCCGTCGGCTCGCGTGAAGTTCTACGCGTACGTCATCAGCGCGATGCTGGCCGCACTGGCCGGTGTGTTGCTCGCGGCGCGCTTGTGGTCGGCGCAGCCCAATGCCGGGGTGGGCCTGGAACTCGATGCGATTGCGGCCGCGGTGTTGGGCGGCACGAGCCTGGCGGGCGGCATCGGCGGGATCGGCGGCACGGTCGCGGGCGCGCTGATCATCGGCGTGTTGTCAAACGGCTTAAACTTGTTGGAAGTGCCTTCGTATAATCAGCAGGTGATCAAGGGCCTCGTATTTATCTTCGCAGTCGTGTTGGACTACCTCGTGAAGCGGCGCTGGGCCGCGCGGCAGAGCACAACCACACAGTGATCAATGCCCGGCCAGGGGTCGCCGACAAGATCAAGGGTCTGATGGATCACGCTCGGGCGCAATTTGTTGCTTGACGTGAGTTCGGTTTACCGTATAATCGCCCCATCGTCATGGCAGCTGTGCCTTGCCAGCTCACTGCCGATCACCCCACAATTCTCAATTCAATCAGGTCTCAGCATAAGGAGGTGTCTGGCACCCTACACGCCGCGCATCGACGTTGTCGTTCCATTGTTGTTGATTACCTAAGAGGAGGAGAGAGTCATGCGCCAATCACGTTCGTTGTTGGTCGTTACCGTTTTGGTCCTCACCGCCATTGTGGCGGCCTGCGCCGCGCCTGCACCGGCGCCCGCCACGGTCGAGGTTACGCGTGAGGTGACGCGCGTCGTCACCGTCGTGGCCCCGGCCCCCAATGCGCAGCCTGCCGCGCCAACCGCTGCGCCTCAGCCTACGGCTGCCCCTGCGCCAGCGCCCGTTGCAGCATCTGGCACACTCTTGAAGACCGTGCTGGATCGCGGCAAGCTGATCTGCGGCGTGCACGGCACATTCCAGGGATTTGGTTTTCTCGACACGGCGGGCAAGTGGACGGGCTTTGATGTGGACATCTGCCGCGCCTGGGCCGCCGCACTGTTCAACGACGCGGACGCGGTGGAATTCCGTGGCCTGAGCGCGCAGGCACGCTTTACGGCCGTACAAAGCGGTGAAGTCGATGTGTTGAGCCGCAACAGCACGTGGAGCCTGACCCGCGACACGGAACTGGGTCTGGACTTTGGTCCGGTGACGTTCTACGACGGCCAGGCCATGATGGTCAAGAAGTCGCTAACCGATGATCCCACTGCTGGTCTGGCCGATCTCGCAGGAGCGAGCGTCTGCGTGCAGTCCGGCACGACCACCGAGCTCAACCTGGCGGATCAGATGCGGGCCGCCGGGGCCGAGTACACCCCCGTCGTGTTTGAAGATCAGAACGCCGCTTTCCAGGCTTACGATGAAGGCCGCTGCGATGCCATCACATCCGATCGGTCACAGCTCGCCACCCAGGGTCAGGCCGTGTTGAAGAACCCCGCCGATCACATCATCCTCGACGTGGTGATGTCGAAAGAGCCGCTCGGGCCGGCTGTGCGTCACGGCGACAATCAGTGGGCGGATGTCGTGCACTGGGTTGTGTACGGCTTGATTCAGGCCGAAGAGTTGGGTATCAACTCGCAGAATGTCGACGAATTCAAAGACAGCGCCGATCCGGTCATTCGCCGTTTGCTGGGTGTGGAAGGTGAACTCGGCAAGAAGCTCGGGGTCAGCGACGACTTCATCTATCGCACGATCAAGCTGGTGGGCAACTACGGCGAGATCTTCGAGCGCAACCTGAGCCAGTATGGACTGTCGCGCGGTCAGAACGCCACCTGGCAAAACGGCGGTCTGCTGTATTCGCCGCCGTTCCGTTAAACCGCAGCAGCCGCGAATCAACGCGAATCGACGCGAAGACCTTAGCGTTCATTCGCGAGAATTCGCGGTCAACGGTAACTACTCAGTCAGCATGACGGGAGCATCGTGCCGCACGTCATTGCGAGGAGCGTCTTTTGCGACGAAGCAATCTCTGGCGCGTCCGGCAGCACTCGCAGACTAGCACAGAGATTGCTTCGCACAAAACGCTCGCAATGACGACGGATTGAGGTCGCCGGGATTGAAAGCAATCGATCACGGCGACCTCAACGGTCAAGCAGATCGAACTGGCGTGTCTGGCCGCTATGACCACATCCAATCAATCGGCTATCCCATTCTGGCGCGATGTGCGTTGGCTGAAAATCGCCGCGCAGCTGGCGTTCCTCGTCGCGTTGGCGCTAGTGGCCGGTTTCCTCTACGCCAATCTGCAAGCTAACCTCGCGCGTCAGGGCATCAAGTTCGGCTACGACTTCCTGCAATCCGCTGCCAGTTTCGACATCGGCGAAACCCACATTCCCTATGAACCCTCTGATACCTATGGCCGGGCGATTCTGGTCGGTCTGACCAACACGCTGCTGGTGTCCGTGTGGGGCATCGTGCTGGCGACGTTGGTCGGCGTCCTCATCGGCGTGGCGCGCCTGTCAACCAACTGGCTCATTCGACAGCTGGCCGCCGCGTATGTGCTCGTGTTCCGCAATACGCCGCTGCTGATTCAACTGATGTTCTGGTATTTCGGGATCGTGCTGCAACTGCCAGCGGTGCGACAGGCCATCACCTTGCCCGGCCCCGCGTATTTGAGTCAGCGCGGCCTGTACCTAACGTGGCCCGCGCCGACCGAAACGTTTAACAACTGGCTGCCATTTTTGATCGCTGCGCTGGCTTCGATATTTGCGATGCACTTTATTTTCAAGCGATTAGAGACGCAACTGGATCGACCGTTGGCGCTGTGGATCAAGCTCGCGGGGTATCTGCTCGTCCCGATCGGTTTAGCTGCGCTCGGCGCGCTGATCATGCCAGCGCCGCCCCTCGCGCTCAATCAGCCTGAACTGCGCGGTCTGAACTTTCGAGGCGGGCTGCGCCTCACGCCCGAGTTTGTGGCTTTGCTCTTTGGCTTGATCGTTTACACCTGCGCATTCATCGCCGAGATCGTGCGCGCCGGAATTCAGGCTGTCTCGCGCGGCCAGACCGAGGCGGCGCGCGCGCTGGGTCTTACCGTGGGCCAGATGCTGCGGCTGGTGATCTTTCCGCAGGCGCTGCGCGTCATCATCCCGCCGTTGACCAGCCAGTACCTGAACCTTGCCAAGAACTCCTCGCTGGCGATCGCGATCGGCTTTCCTGATCTCTTCAGCGTCGCCGGGACCGTGTTCAATCAAACCGGCGCGGCGATTGAGATCATCCTGTTGATGATGGTGAGTTATCTGAGTATGAGCCTGTTTACGTCATTCGTGCTCAACCTCTACAACACGCGCATGCGATTGGTGGAGCGTTAAGCGATGGCCGCTACGGAAGCCATTAAACCCCCGCTGACGGTCGTCGGCCCGATCGCGTGGCTGCGCAAGAACCTGTTTAGCACGTGGTACAACGCGTTGTTGACCATCGTGGCGCTGCTGATCATTTACTCCGTGTTGCGACCCTCGATCGAGTGGGCGTTTGGCACAGCGAAGTGGGGCGTCATTTCCGCCAACATGACGCTGTTCATGATCGGCCAGTATCCGCGCGATCAATTGTGGCGCATCTGGGCGACGATCTTCGGGCTGGCGGCGCTCGTCGGCTGGAGTTGGGGCGTCTGGAAGGCGGCCGTGCGCGGCTTTGCCGTCATTGCGCTGGGCGCGGCCATCGCCTTCACGGTGATCTCGCTGGGCAGCGATGTGTGGGGCAACTGGCTGATGGCAGCCGTCGCTCTGTTGATCGCGTATGGGCTGGGAGCGCGAGTGCCGCGCGCGGGCCGGGTAATCACAATCGGGTGGTTGATCTACGTTCCGATCGCGCTGCTGCTGATCGCAGGCACGCCCCTCATCGCGGCGCTGCCACCCGTCGAACTCAATTTGTGGGGCGGCTTATTGTTGACGCTGACGCTGGCCGTGGTGGGCAACCTCGGTTCGCTGCCGCTGGGCGTGCTGCTGGCGTTGGGACGGCGCAGCAAACTGCCGATCGTGCACTATTTCTGCGTGGGCTACATCGAGTTGATTCGCGGCGTGCCGCTGGTGACGATCCTCTACATGGCCGATATTCTGCTGCCGCTGTTTTTGCCGGGCGGCGCGCGGGTCGATCGGGTGATCCGCGCCGTCGTGGGCTTTATCTTGTTTGAGGCGGCGTATCAGGCTGAGAATGTGCGCGGCGGCTTGCAGGCCATTCCACGCGGGCAGTACGAGGCGGCGCAGGCGTTGGGCTTCAACACCACCTTGACGAACCTGCTGATCATTTTGCCGCAGGCGATCCGATTGGTCATTCCTGCTTTGATCGGATCGTTTATCAGCCTGTTCAAAGACACCAGCCTCATCGCCATCATCGGCCTGTTCGATATTTTGCGCATCGGCCGCACGGTGCTGGCGCAGAGCGACTGGCTGGGCACGCATCGTGAGGTGTTTTTGTTTGCGTTCTTCGTCTACTGGGGCTTCAATCTCGCGTTCTCATACGGCAGCCGGCGGCTGGAAAAGGCGCTGGGCGTAGGCCAGCGGTAATCAGTAGATCGCGAATGCCCGTCGAGGACACATGCACCCACTACGTGCAGTGCGGTGTTGCCAAATCCTCGACATTCCGATGGATTTGGCAATCCATCGGGAGCCTTCGTAATGTACTGTTTATGATGGAGCAGACTATGACAGGCAGCGATCAGTCCGACGACAACATCATCGTTTGCAAGGACGTGCACAAGTGGTACGGGCAGTTTCACGCACTCAAGGGCATCGACCTTACGGTGAAGCGGGGCGAGGTCATCGTAGTCTTCGGGCCGTCCGGCTCCGGCAAGTCGACGTTCATCCGCACCATCAACCGTCTCGAAGAACACGAGCGCGGCCAGATCGTCGTGGACGGCATCGAACTGAGCAACGACATCCGCAACATCGAAGCCGTCCGCCGCGAGATCGGCATGGTGTTTCAATCATTCAACCTGTTCCCGCATTTGACTGTGCTGCAGAATATCTCGCTTGCGCCAATCTGGGTGCGCAAGTGGCCGCGCCGCAAAGCCGATGAATTGTCACGGCAGTTATTGCTGCGGGTGGGCATTCCCGAACAGGCCAACAAGTTTCCGGGGCAGCTCTCCGGCGGTCAGCAGCAGCGCGTGGCGATTGCGCGCGCGCTGGCGATGCAGCCCAAGATCATGTTGTTTGACGAACCGACCTCGGCGCTTGACCCGGAGATGATCAAAGAGGTGCTGGACGTGATGATGGAACTGGCGCGCTCCGGCATGACGATCGTCGCCGTGACCCACGAGATGGGCTTCGCGCGCGGCGTGGCCGATCGGATGATCTTCTTCGATCGCGGCCAACTCGTCGAGCAGGGCACCCCCGCTCAAATCTTCTCCAATCCGCAGCAGGAACGCACCAAACTCTTCCTGTCGCAGATTCTGCATCACTGACTGTGTCGCACATAGTTTGCCGGGTCCCGGTTGAGTGATCTGGTAAGAACTATGTGTTTACCTTGT
>JACRBO010000873.1 GCA_016219235.1 Chloroflexota bacterium | reverse complement strand
TGCCAAAATGAGAATTGCGGGATGTCGCCGGGCGGCATATGACCGGCAGGCACTGCGCACCCGACTTATGGCTGCGGCGTAGGCGTGACCGTCGGAGTCGGTGTGGGCGTGGGCAGGTTCACCGCGGACGGCGGCGGCTTGCACGGATCAAAGTCCGGGCCGACGAGGAGGCGAAAACCGATCGGGCTGTTGGCGTCCGGTTGATTGATCACTTGATCGGCGGTGAGGTTGAACAGTCGCACGAGTTGATTTAAGCGTGAGCCTTTCGTCGTCGTGCCAAAACTGATGATTTGCGTACGCGACACGACTTGCGCCGCCGGGCCAAACGACGGCACGCCAAAGCCGTTGGACCGGAGCCGATCGACGGCGAGCAAATCGTAACTGGCCCGGCCCGTGGCATTGAGCACTTCGACCTGGGCGCTGCTTTGCGAAGCGTCATTGGTTAGCGGCGGCTCAAACGCTTCGGCGACGACGAGCGACACCCGATCCGGCACGATGCGCAGCACGGCCGCGCCCGTCTCGGTGGTAAACGGCTCCAACGCCGCCCGATCGATCGCGCGCTGTTTTAGGGCCGTGTCGTCCAACTGCAAGCCAAACGACGCCAGATAAATCACGTCGTTAAGCGTCAGGTCCGTTGTGACCAGTGAAGTGAGTTCACCCCACAAATTGGGCAGCTGCGTCACCAGACCCTGCGCTTTGATCTTGGCCCACACGGCGCGTAAAACATTCTGCTGGCGGCGCGAGCGATCGAAGTCGCTGGTGGAGTAGCGCGAGCGTGCAAACCACAGCGCGTGCTGGCCGTCGAGCGTGTAGAGTCCGGGCGAAGGGATATTGATCGTGCCGGTCGGCACGGTGGACAGCTGCGCCGTATCGGTGATAATGTCGTTGGCTTCGGGCGGCAGATCGGGAAAGACGTCGTACAACGGGCACTGCGCCAGCAGTTCGATCCCGCCCACCCGATCGATGATGTTGCGCACGCCGCTAAAGTTGACGATGGCATAGTAATTGACGGGAATGCCCAGGTTGTAGCGAATCACTTCGGCCAGCAAATCAACCCGATCGCCCAGTTTGAAGCGGCTGCCCCAGATGTCGGCGGTGTTGATGCGGTCGAAGCGATTGACGCCGGGAATGTACACCCACAGATCGCGCGGGATGCTCAACATGGACACGTACTGCTGCGCCCGGTTGAGGCTGACCACGATGATCGTATCGGTGCGGCCCAGTATTTCACCCGGGCGCGAATCGACCCCCAGCAACAGCACGTTGATCGTGTTCGCGGGCAGATCGATCATGGGCACGGGTGTGGGCAGCGGGGTACCGCCGCTGATGATCAGACCCGCCGTAATCTCGATCGAGACACCGAGCTCACCGGCCACCCGCAGTTGGGGCGGCGCCGTGGGGGTGGGCGTCACAGTCGGCGTCTTGGTCGGCGCAGTTGTCGGCGTAGGCGATTTAGTGGGTACCGGTGTGAATGTGGGCTGCGGTGTATCGGTCAGAAACGGCGTGACAGTCGGCCGCGGCTCAGTCGGGGTGATGATTGCGACGGCTACCGGACTCGGTTCAAGCGCCAGACCGGCACAACCAGAAATGAAAGAGGTGATGAGGAACAGACTGATGATCAGAATGAACGGATGTTTTTGAAAAGGCCGCATGAAAAGAAATCCAGACTTGATGACAAAGTGGGCTGATTATAGACCGACCCCAATCAATGCACAATGCGCAACGATTGCTGGTCAGTGTGTATCTTGACAATGTTAGATTCGACTAGCCCCGTCATTGCGAGCGCTTTCGCCTGGCGCGCCCCCGCCGCTTTGCGACGGACAGGGCGTTGCGAAGCAATCTCAGGGCCAGTCAAAAGGAGATTGCTTCGTCGCACGCCCTGTCCGCGAAGCGGGGGCGCGCTTGGCGAACTGCGCTCCTCGCAATGACGCCCTAATCTAACATTGTCAAGGTATTATGAATTATGAATTGTGCATTGCTTATTGTGGAGTCGCCGTAGGCGTGGGGGTGCGTGTGGGAAATACTCCGAGGCTGGACCGCTGGCAGGGATCCCAATCCGCGCCGAGGATGATGCGATACTCCGCGCCCGCCGTGGGGTCCGGCGCGGACACGAGGTTTGGACCGGACACGCGGAACAGCCGCCCCAATTCGTTCAGGCGCGAGCCTTTGGGCGTCGAGCGCAGATCGAAAATGACCGTGGTCGTGTAATCGGTGCGATCGGCCGCCGCATAGCGCGATACGGCGTAGCCGTACCAGTTCAAGCGATCGGTTGCGACGGCATCCCAATTCGCCTGACCTGTGCCGTTGAGCACTTCCACAATGGCGGACGGCTGCCCCGCCCGATTAAGATTTTGCGGCTCGAAGGCCGATCTCAACGTCTGCGAGATTTCCTCATAGTTGAAGTAGAAGACGCTGGCCCCTTCTTCACTGGTGAAACGATGTGCGTTCTGCCCGTCGAGAAAACTGTTTTTGATGCGCGCTCGATCGATCTGCGTGCCCAGGCCGGCCAGATACAGCACGTCGTTCAGTTGAAGATCGGTCTGCACGGTGTTGAGCAGTTCACCCCACAGGTTGGGCAGTTGCCCGATGAGGCCCTGCGCCTGCACGCCGTTCCAGATGCCGCGCAGCACACGCTGCTGCCGCCGCGATCGATCGAAGTCGCTGGTGGTCTTGCGCGAGCGCGCATACCACAGCGCGTGCTTGCCGTCGAGATGATAGATACCCGCCACGGGAATATCGATCGTGCCCGTGATCTCGGTGAAACCGATGTCCGTAACGCCAGCGGGATTATCGGGGAAGATGTCGTACAGCGGGCAATCGGCGGTGATGTCCACCCCGCCCACCGCATCGATCAATTTCTTGAAACCGTCGAAATCGACGCGCGCGTAGTACTGGATCGGAATGCCAAAGTTGTATTGCAGCGTCTGCGCCACCAGCCCCGGCCCGCCACCGGGGAACTGGTTGGCTTCGCCGTGCGAGTCGGCCAGGTTAATGCGTGTATAGCGCCAGTTGGGAATGTATACCCACGTGTCGCGCGGAATGCTGAACAGGTTGACGGACGGAATCTCCGGGTTGATGCTGGCGACGATGATCACGTCGGTGCGCCAGCCGGCGCTGCCGGGACGCTTGTCACTGCCCAGCAGCACAATGTTGATCGTTTGCGGCGGCAAATCCAGTATCGGCACGGGCGTGGGTACACCCGCCGGGCCGCCCAGAAATTCAGTGCCAGAGATCAACTCGGTGGGCGACAGTGTCACCGTCGGGCGCAGGCCGGGCAACGGCGGTTTGGAGGTCGCGGTGGGCGTCGGCGTTTCGGTGGGTGTTGAAGTGCGCGTCGGACGCGGCGTCCAGGTATAAGTGGGCGTCCAGGTGGGCGGGAAATTCGGCGTAGATCGCGGGGTTGAAGTGTCAGTCGGCGGCAGCGCGCTGAGCGTGCTCGTCGCGGTT
>JACRBO010000884.1 GCA_016219235.1 Chloroflexota bacterium | reverse complement strand
GCCGCCGGATCCGGCGGCGTGGGAGCCGCCTCTGCTTTTCTTCCAGTCTAATGGATCATTTAGCGGCGGTGTGCCGGCTGATGAACGCCAACAAGCGCTGTATCAGATCGGCGGCGTGCTCAGTCTCGAAGAGTTCCGTACCGTGAGCCGTGCCCGGATAGAGGTAAATCTCCTTCGGCTCCGGTGACTGGTCATACGTGCGACGCGCTTCGGCTGGCGCGACCACGGCGTCACGCTCGGCACTGACGAAGAGCTTAGGCATGGTCAGCGACTGAAGTTCACTGTCTTCGATGCGCACGGTCAAGCCTTTGGCACTCAACGGTGAGGCCATGATGATCACCGCCGCGGCCTGCGCTTCCCCTGCCACTTTGGCCGTCGCCATCCCGCCCAGACTCGCCCCCGCCAACACGATCTGCGTCGCACCCTGCTCCCGCACAAACGCAATCGCCGCACGCAAATCATCCGCGATGTAGGCGCGCAAGTTATCCTGAATCCGAGTCTCACTCACCCAAAATCGAAAGTTGTACGTCAGCGCCAGATAGCCGGCGTCGGCGGCGGCCTGCGCCATCTTCGCCCACGTGTCTTGCTGTTGCGCGCCCATCGTCGAGAAGATGACGGCGGTCGTGCCGCGGCCGTAGAGCGTGCCGTACAACCTTGCGCCATCAGCCGTTGTGAACGAGACCACGCGGCTCGCGTTGATGACCGGGGTTGGTGCGGCCGTTTCGGCAGGCGCGGGGCGTGTGGGTGGCACAGTCGCCACAGGCACGAGCACGGCATTCGGCGCAGCACAACCGATCAAAATGAACGTCATAACACAACCGATGAGCAGTCGCATCGCATCTGTCCTTTCTTTAACTTACGGCTTCTAGATCGATCGCAGAGGCGGGGGAATTGGGCCTGGCTGACGATTATACTCGCGGCCCGCCGCTAAAGTTCGAACCGCCGATCGACTTCCATTGTATACTATCGCCCACCAATTTCGGAGTTTGTTCGATCATGACCTTTCGTCGTCTCGTGGTTAAATGTGGCACCTCAACTTTGACGGGCGGTACGGCGCGCCTCTCGCCGCCTCGCCTGGTGGACCTGGCCCAGCAAACCGCTACACTGCAAGCGGCCTCGCATGAGATCATCTTTGTTTCATCGGGCGCGGTCGCCGCGGGCCGCGAGCGCCTGGGCTTGATGCACATACCCAAAGATTTGCCTGTCAAACAGATGCTGGCCGCCATCGGTCAGCCGCGCCTGATGGCGATGTACGAACAAATCTTTGGCCTGTACGGTCTGACGATCGCGCAAATTCTGTTGACCCGCTCGGACCTGGCCGATCGCCGCCGTTATCTCAATTCGCGCAACACGCTCATCGCCCTGCTCGATCACGGCCTCATCCCGATCGTGAACGAAAACGACACCGTCGCCACGGAAGAGATTCGCGTGGGCGACAACGATAATCTCTCCGCGCTGGTCGCCAACTTGATCGATGCCGATCTGCTGGTGCTGCTGACCGATCAGACCGGACTGTACACCGCCGATCCCACTCAAGACCCGACCGCGCAGCTGGTCCCCAACGTGATCGAGCCGGACATTCCGCCGGAGTTGTGGCAGGCGGCGGGCGGCACGGCCAACGGCCTGGGCACAGGCGGCATGCTGACCAAGTTGCAGGCCGCCGATCTGGCGCGTCGCTCCGGCACAACAGTCGTCATCGCCAATGGCGGCGAGCCGAATGTGCTCAATCGCCTTGTATCGGGGGAAAAACTGGGCACATGGTTTCAACCGGTGGTCACTGCGATCGAGAGCCGCAAGCGCTACATCCTGGCGGGCGGACGCGCGACCGGCCACGTGCGCGTGGACGATGGCGCACAGCACGCGCTGCAACACGGGCGCAGTCTGTTGCCCGTCGGCGTCACCGACGTGAGCGGCGACTTCGATCGCGGCGACACGATCCAGGTGATCAATTCCAGCGGGCGCGAGATCGCGCGCGGCCTGACCAACTACAACTCGATCGACCTCGCGCGCTTGCGCGGCCGCCAGTCCGTTGAGATCGAAGCAATCCTCGGCTATACTTACGGCGACGAGGTGATTCATCGGAATGATCTGGTAGTCTTGTAGTCCGATAGTGAGATAGTTGAGTAGTCTGAGGCAGGATGCAGGATGCAAGAGGCAGGAGGTAAGATACGCATCATGCCTCCCGCATCCCGCACCACGCATCACGTAATACGCGATAGGCGATACGCCACAGGGGGAAACCATGTCCATGATTGAACTGGGCCAACGGGCCAAAGCGGCAGCGCGACAACTGGCGCGGGCCACGACTGAGCAAAAGAACGCCGCGCTGAATGCACTCGCCGATCAGTTGATGGCCGACTGCGGGGAGATTCTCGCCGCCAATGCCGTCGATGTGTCTGAAGCCAAAGCGAACGGCTTATCCGCTGCGCTGATCGATCGGCTGCTGCTGAACGAAGCGCGGTTATCCGGCATCGCCGCCGATCAACGCAGCGTCGCCACCCTGCCCGATCCCGTAGGTGAGGTGTTTGAAGCCAGCATATTGCCTAACGGCTTAAAGGTTCACAAGCAGCGCGTGCCGCTGGGCGTGCTGGGCGTCATCTACGAAGCGCGCCCCAATGTCACCGTCGATGTGGCGGGATTAGCCTTGAAAACCGGCAACGCCGTGATCTTGCGCGGGGGCAGCGAGACGTTGAATTCCAATCGGGCGTTGGTGGCCAGCCTGCAACGCGCTCTGGCCGGCACCGGTTTTTCCAGCGACAGCATTCAATTCATCGACGACGCTGATCGCGCCCGCGTAACGGAATTGTTGGCGCTGGATGAATACGTGGACATGATCATCCCGCGCGGCGGGGCGGGCCTGCACAAGTTCTGCCGCGAACACAGCCGCATCCCCGTGATTACGGGCGGCATCGGTATTTGCCACCTCTTCGTCGACGAGTCCGCCGATCTGGACGCGGCGCTGAACATCATCTTCAATGCGAAGACGCAGCGTCCCAGCGTATGCAATGCGCTCGATACGGCGCTCGTCCATCGCCACGTCGCCGCCGAGTTTCTGCCGCGCGTGGTGGAGCATCTCGGCACGGCGGGCGTGACCTTTCGGGCGGATGCGTCCACGCAGCCTTATTTGCAGGGCGATTCGCGCGTCAGCCCGGCCGGGCCGGATGACTTCGACACAGAGTGGCTGTCACTGGTGCTGGGCTTGAAAGTGGTGGATACGCTTGATGAGGCGTTGGCGCACATCGCCGCGCACAGCACCGCCCATTCGGACGGCATCCTTACCCGTGATGACGCTCACGCCGCGCGCTTCATCAGCGAAGTCGATTCGGCGGCGGTGTATGTGAACGCCAGTACGCGCTTCACCGATGGCGCACAATTGGGCTTAGGGGCAGAAGTCGCCATCTCAACGCAGCGCCTGCACGCGCGCGGCCCGATGGGCTTGCGCGAACTCACGACGTACAAGTGGGTTATCGTGGGTGCGGGGCACGTGCGGCCCTGAGTTCTGCCCGGCCCAGACCTGTCAGGTGGCGCGCGACAGGCTTGACTACAACGCAATGCTTGCGCCACCTGACAGGTCTTTATGGACTACACCGGTGAAATCGCCGCACTGTTGACGTCGGTGTTCTTCTCATTCACCGCCGTTATTTTTGCGCGGGCCAGCCAACAAGTGGGGGCCATGATCACCAATCGGGTGCGATTGGTGATCGCGTTGATCTATCTGATGGTGATCAATCTGGCGCTCTTCGGGCAACCGCTCCCGATCGATGCGAGGCTCGATCGGTGGGCGTGGCTGAGCTTATCGGGCGTCATCGGCCTGGCGCTGGGCGATCTATTTTTGTTTCGCGCTTACGCCGACATCGGCCCGCGCCTGGGGATGCTGATGTTGAGCCTGGCCCCCGTCATCGGCGCAATCACGGCATGGATCGTGTTTGGCGAAACGCTGCGAGTGGGCCAAATCGCCGGGATCGCCGTCACGCTGATCGGCATCGCGTGGGTGATCGCGGCGCGTCCAAAGGCTGACGCGGCGCGCCCCGCAACCGAAGCCGCGCATCAAGGCATGCACAGTCGCGGCATCGTGCTGGGCGTGTTGGCGGCAACGGGTCAGGCGTGGGGGCTGGTGCTGTCCAAACAGGGCATGACGGGCGGCTTCTCGCCGTTCGCGGGCAATGCCATTCGCATGTTGGCGGCGGTGCTGGCCTTTTGGATCGTCACGCTGGCGCAACGGCAAGCGGGCGAGACCGTTCGTGTCGTGAAGCTGCATCCGGGCGCGCTGAAACTGCTGGCGCTGGGCGCGCTCGTCGGGCCGGTGGTGGGCGTCAGCGCCTCGCTGCTGGCCGTGCAGCACGCGGAGATCGGCGTCGCCAGCACGTTGATGGCGCTGCCGCCGGTCTTTCTGCTGCCGATTGGGTACTTCGCCTTCAAGGAGCGGTTTGGCTGGCAGACGGTCGCCGGAACAGTCGTCGCGATGATCGGCGTGGCGGTGTTGTTTTTGGTGTAAATGTCCCCGGGTCATCAGTCGTGTTTGAATTGTGGAGCACACTGGCATGAAACATATATCCCGCGATATTGATCCCGTTGAAGCGCAGGATTTGCTTGAGCGCGTGCCGCGTGCCAGCCTGGCCTGGGCTAACGACTCAGGGCCGTGCGCACAACCGATCGCTTTTGTGTGGCGAGACGGTCGCTATCTCGTCGGCCTGTCGGCGACGATCGGTCTTCAGGTCGATCAAGAAGTGGTGCTCCTCATCGATGAAGGCGTGCAGTTCTTCGATCTGCGCGCCATCTACATTCGAGGCCGCGTCAAGCCGATTGATACCCCAGCGAATGCGTCCGCCGATCGCGTGTGGTTCGAAGTGATTCCGATCAAAACCGTGGCCTGGGATTACGGCACACTGCACGAGGTGGGCGATGCAGGTTGACGATCCCGCCGTCCTCGATGTGATCCGGCGCTGCCTGGTCGCCCGCATTGCGACGTTGTCCGGCAACGGGCGACCCAGCATCAATCCGCTGTACTTCGTCACCGTCAACGGGCATGTGTGGCTGGGCACCGCCGATTGGACGCTGGCAGCGCGCAACGTCAATGCCAATCCGCGCATGAGTGTGCTATTCAACGTCGAGCGAGATCGATCGGATCGGCGCGCCTT
>JACRBO010000883.1 GCA_016219235.1 Chloroflexota bacterium | reverse complement strand
TTCGGCATCTTCGATCAGGCGGTTGCGCAGTTCCACATTCGCGGGCAGGGGGGCAACCGTGAAGGCTGTCACATCGCCCTGACCGGCGATGATGGCTCGAACATTCGAGTGATCACTCAACTGCCGGAGTGCTTCAATCAACACGCCCACGCCTTTATAGGCTTCCAGCCGCGCGAAGAACAGCGCAAACGGTGCAGTCGCATCGGCGGCGGGCAGTTGCGCCACAAACTGATCGCGCAATTGAGCTTCATTCGGCTGATTAACAAACAGATGCAGCAGCGGCACGCTCGTAACTCGATCGGCTTTCAAACCGTCCGCGATCAATCGCGCCCGATACAGTTGGCCGTGCACCAGCAGCTGATCAGCCAAACGCTTGATCGAATTGTTCCACGCATACAACATTCTGCCGTAGCCTGCGCCGCTATGCGGATCCAGATCGTGCAGCGTGTGAACAATCGGGAGACCGGCGCGCCGCAGGGCGATCATGAGCAGCGGATTCCACAGATGCGGGCCGGTAAAGTGGACGACATCTGGTTGGGTATTGACGATGGCGCGATAAACTTTTAGCCAGCCGGTCGGGCTAAAATTGCCCGCTTTTAAGCCGGTGCCGCGCACATTCGCCACCGCATGGACGTTGACCTTGGGCGAAAAGCGATCGAGTTTGGCCGTGCGGACTGTTACCACCTCAACCTGCGTGTCAGCATCCAGCGCGCGACCATTCGCCAGATCAGCCGCGTACTGCTGCATACCAAAGGTGGGTGATAGAACAACGTAACAGATGCGCATAACCTGACCCTGAATGTGTCTTGCTTCTGGTTTATTCTAGGCGGGCGCGGTTTGCGGGGTGTTTAACTTACCTGCTAACTTGGCGTTACGGCGTATGTCTTTCGTCAAAAACACCTGTGAATCGGTGATTTGATAGCGAGTTTGTTCACTAAAGGTAAGATTGGTTAGATTCTTAGACGCAGTTGGTTTGCAAAGCGCCCAAATTTCCAACAAATCACTACCCGATAGGGCAGTCGGCCTGTATACCGGCTGCTCTGTGGCTATGGAAAGCCGCTATCACGGCCGGCAGCTTGTGACTTAAGTCAATAGGGCTACATTGTAGCGAGGGCGTTCAGCAGGCGGCGGAAGATTTGCTGTTGTGCGGCAATCTGTGGCCGAAACGGGCGCAGGATTGAGGCGGCGATCAAACGCGGCCAATACGCGGTGCGTACCAGCCGGATGAATTGGCGGGCACGCGCCTCGCCACCAAATTTGCGATAGAATTGTGCCTTGCTGCGATATAATTGCACGTACATTTTCTCGGCCATTTGCTTGCTGCTGGCTTCGCCGAAATGGATGACGTGGGCCGTGGGCAGCCAGTGCAGCGTCCAGCCGTCCTGCAGCAGTCGATAGCACAGATCGACTTCTTCGGTGTACATGAAATACTGCTCATCCAGCAAGCCAATCCGTTCGAGCGCCGCGCTCCGCAGCAGCAGACAGGCGCCTTTGATCACTTCCACGCGGCGCGGACTCGCATCGGTCCAGCGCTCCATATCGTAAGTTGATCGCCGCACTACCCGATCGAGAAACGTCAGCCGCCAGAATTCGCGCCACGGTGTGAGCATGGGCTGGCACGAGGGTTGCAGCGTGCCGTCGCCGTTCAAGAGATGCGCGCCCACCCCGCCCGCCTGCGGCTGCTGCTCCATGAAGTCCATCAATATTCGCAGCGCGTCCGATTTGACTTCCGTATCGCTGTTCAGCAGCAGCGCGTAGCGGCCCGTATACTCGCGCAACGCCTGATTGTTTGCGGGCGCAAAGCCCACGTTCTGATCATTCTCAATCAAACGCACCCACGGAAACTGATCGCGCACCAGTGAGACGCTGTCATCGCGTGAAGCGTTATCGACGACGAAGACCTCGACGACGTAGGGGCCGCAGGTGAGCGTGTGCGCAATCGGATCAGTGGCGCTGGCCGTCTGTTGCAGCGCTTGCAAACACTGTGCCAGAAATTGTCGCGTGTTCCAATTGACGATGATGATTGATAGGTCCATAGCAAGTAGAAATTATCGGGCGGCTTTCAATCGCCGGCGTTCGTGGCGCGCAAGGCAACACGCCCTACACGACTTGTGATTGATCGGCTTGTTTTCGTGCGACCTGCTCCAGCGTGATCAGACCGCCCATCATCATCCAGATCAGTACGCTGGCCTGGAAGCCCGGAAAACCGATATTGTAGACGAACGGCAAAAACCAGTCGGCCAGCGCCATGATGATCATCGTGCCCACCCAGGCCGCCAGAATGCCATTGACGTAGCCGCCCGCGAAACCATCTTTGTACGATTTGCGCAGCCGCCAGCCCAGCCGGGCCACCTCGGCCATAAACCAGAAAAACAGGGCCAGGCCCACCACACCCACCTGTGAAAACAGATCGACGTAGTTGTTGTGTGAATTAATGCGCGGCTCGATCCAGTATGCACCTTCATAAAAGAGCGGGCGCGTTAAGCCGTAAGGCCGATAGGCCGCCGGGCCGATGCCGGTGATCGGATTCCGCATCGAGAGTTCGAGCACGCGCCCGATCAGCACCCCGCGTGACGCCCCGCTTTCCGTCCATTTGGCGTCGCCGCCCGCAAATTCGTAGATACTGTTGAAGAGCACGCCGCTGGCCAATGTAAAGATAATCACGGCGATGGACAACCAGCGTAGCCGCGGAAAACGCAGCCACGCCAAAATGCCCAGCGCCGCAAACACACCCACCCAATTGGATGATCGATCTTGCTCGATGCCGAGTGAATAGTACAGCGAAGCGCCAATGGCGGCAACCAAGAACAGCCGCCACCGATTGGACAGCTGCTGATTGAAGAGCAGCTGACCGGCCGACATGGCCGTGAGTAACAGCCAGAATGGCGCGCGTTCGATCGCGAACGTCAGATAGTTATACGTGATATCGACGCCGCCTGGCATCACGCGCAACAAGCCAATCGCACCCGCCACGATCAGATAACCCACCGTGATACGGCGCAGCCAGACAATGCTCTCGATGCGATTGCCGACCAGCCAGTAGATACCGGCCGAGAAAGCCCAGATGGCCCACTGGGCCAATTGGACCACGACAAACCGGTCCGAGCGCGGCACCGATGGATCCCAGATCACATTGCTGATCAAGATCGAAACTAGACCCAGCAGCAAAAACGACATCAACGGCTTGTTCGTGCGCGACGGGACCAGATGCAGATCGTGCTCGATGACGGCATTCAGCACCCAGATCAGCAGCATCACTGGCACGATCATGGATGCAGGATTGAGGGCGACATCAGTGCCCGTACCCACCTCGACACGCACGGCCAGGGCGGCCACGACCAGCGCAAAGAAGCCTGATTTCGGCCAGCGCAGCAGCAGCAACGCGCCAAACAGACCGCCCAGCGCCATCACAAACAGCAGATTCGGCCGGCGGCCAAGAATAAACGCCAGACCCCATACACCCAGCACGATGGCGAGGCTGAGCCACCGGCGTTTGCCGTGCTGCGGCTCTAACCAGCGAAATGGCGCGGTGCGGCTAAGGCGTGTGACGATGTGCGACATCTTCCACCAACCTGCGAAAATGATCTCCGATGAATGACCAATCGTAGTGCTGCTCCACCAATTTCCGGGCCTGCGCGCTGAGCCGCTGACCCAGCGCCGGATCACGCAGCAAAGCCAACGTGTGCTGTGCGAAGGTCGGCGCGTCATCGGCCAGCAGCAAGTGTTCGTCGTGCCGCACGTCCAACCCCTCAGCGCCCTTGCTCGTAGACACGATCGGCGTACCCAGCGCCATTGCCTCCAGAATCTTCAGCCGCGTGCCGCTACCCTGGCGCAAGGGCACGACGCAGATCGCACTGCCGCCGACCACGGCTCGGATGTCGTCGACGTAGCCAGACAATGTCACGCTGTCGTCCAACTGCAAACCCGATCGATCCACGCCCTGAGTCGAGCCGGTGACGGTGAATGACACCTCCGGCGTCTGATGGTGAATGAGCGGATAGATCTCTTTCAGAAAGTATTGTACCGCATCAAAGTTGGCGTAGTAGGTTAGCGCCCCGTTGTAGACCAGGCTGTTGGGTTGCCGCGCAAACAGCCCCGGTCGATTATGCCCGCAGTCAACACCATTCGGGACGACGACAATCTCGCATGGTGTGCTATCCACGATTGATTGCATGTACGGTCGTTCGCTGTCGGCCACCAGCGTGCAGGCCTGGAAGTGGCGAAATAACCGCTGCTCGTATACGTGCGCTTTTTGCCAACTCAACCAGGTGCGCAACGATCGCAATGAGTTTGGCCGCTGCTCGTGACGCTCTCGCATCTGAAAACTCAAGGCGGTGTCGATGTCCAGCACTTTAGGCGTGGACTTAAAGGCCAGCGCATATGGCGCGACCGGCGTCTGAATGGCGACGATGGCATCCCATGTTTCGCGCGCGGCCAACTCGGCCGTGGCCTGCTGCATGGCGCGGCTGGGCCAGTAAATCACCGGGATGGGCGATGCGAACTTGAGCCACTGCGCCGCCGTCGCGTGCCGGAACGGATCGTCATACACGGGCTGCACGTTCAGGTGCGCGGCATCAGCGGCCTGGCGCGCGCAATCGACCTCGTGCGACGGGCAGAAGGCAGCCACCGTCACGTCATGATATTGGTGCAGCGCCTTCAACAGATAATGGGCGCGAATCTTCGAGCCATTATCCGGCGGATACGGGTACCACGTCGATAGGGCGAGTATGCGCACGGCCTAGCCCCGCCCTCGATCGACTTGTGCTTCGATTAACAACCGCTCGCAGTTTTCGACCATGCGATCAAGGCTGAAATTTTCCAGCACTAGCGCTTGTCCGCACTCGGCTAACTTGATACGCAACGCCGGATCGTCCGCGAGCTGCTTGATCTGCTGTGCCAGTGCGGCGCTGTCGCCGGCCGGAAACGTCAGACCCGTTTCGCCGTGCTTCACAATTTCGCCCGTGCCGCCTGTCAACGTACTAATGACCGTCAGGCCGTTCGCCATCGCTTCCAACACCACGCGCGCAAACGGCTCTTGATTTTCGGTCGGCAGCACCAACACGTGACTCTGCGCCATGATCGACGGCATCTGTTCGCGCGGCTGCCAGCCCAGAAACGTCACACGCTCGGCGATCCCGTACTGCGCTACGATCTGCCGCAGTCGCTCGGCGTAATCGGTCGGGCCTGAACCGGCCACGATCAATCGGACATTCGTCACGTCTTGTTGCGCCAATCGCCCAATCGCTTCTATCGTCGTATGCGTGCCCTTATCGGCGCTGACCCGGCCCGCTTGCAGAATCGTCAGCGGGCCGGTAAGTTGCGCGCGGATCGCGTGTTGAAACAGGTGGAGTTCAACCCCGTTGTAAATCACCTGCGTCTGTGGTGGCAAGGTCCCGGCTTCAAGGCCCTGTTGGCGCAGATATTCGCTGACGATGCCAACGTGATCCAGGCGCGGGCGCGGTTGGCCTTCGGCGCGTATCATCGCCAGCGCCAACCTGCCCGCCAACCCTTTGCCAAGCCTGGCAATTGGCGAGCGCCCGATGCGTCGCCAGTAGTGCTCGAATTCATCAGGCTCGGCCGGCGATTCACCCGCCAGCCAATAGGCCACGGCCGCGCCGGCTGATTCCGCTTCAAGCGCGATCGACTTTGGCAGCCCGTGCATATTCCAGATGAAGACCATGTCTGGCTCAAAGTCACGAATTTGCGTCCGTAAACACGCCCGATTGTGCAGCTCGTCCCGACGGCGCGTTAGGAAGAATTGCAGCCCCGCGCTGAGTCTGGCATTGTAATCGGGCACAAAGCGCAGCCCGCGCTGAATCGATGCGTCGGCGGTATGCAGTCCGCGTTCGAGGCCAAACGTCGTGGTCAGCACGCGAATCGAATGCCCGCGCGCGGCCAGCCGATCGGCCACATCGCGGCACAACTGCTCGTAGCCGCCCACTTCGTACGGCGGATAGTAATTGCTGATGAATAGGATTTTCATACCGTCAGATCGTTCAGCCACGCCTCAAAATCGGTCACCATGCGCTGCAGCGTGAAGCGCTCCAGAATCATGTGTTGTCCGGCCTGTGCCAGCCGCGCCCGCCTGGCCGGATCGTTAAAGGCAAGCTCGATCACGTTCGCCAGGGCGCTCGCATCGCCCGCTTGATACGTCAGCGCATTCTGGCCATGCTGCATCATCTCGATCTGGCCGCCCACTTCGCTGCCGATCACCAGCAGCCTGGCAGCCATCGCCTCCATCACGCTGCGCGCCATCGGCTCGGCCCAGATCGACGTGAACAGGAACACGTCGCTGCGGCTCAGCCATGCGGGGACATCGGCGCGCGGCACACGTCCCACAAATTCGACGCGATCCGTCAGGCCCGCTTCAGTCGTCAGGGTGCGCAACTGCGCTTCGTAGGCAGGATGACCACCGCCCACAATCGTCAGGTGAACTTTATCGGCCAGGCCGCGTGTCTTCAACTCGCCGAGCGCTTCAATCGCCGTGTGCACGCCCTTATCGGCGACGAGGCTGCCGAAGTAGATCAAGCGCAGCGGGGCATCGCTCGTCGGGGCAGCTGGCTCAATCGAGCGCAGGAAGGGTTCCGGATCGATCCCGAGGAATAAGACACCGGTGCTATGCGGCGCGGCTCCAGCCTTGACCAGCGTATCGCGCACGTATTGACTCACGCAGCGCACTCGCCTGAGTTGGAGTTGAGGCGGATACTTCTCGCGTTTCAGTTGCGCCAGCGCCAGCGCGCGCAGCGGCGCTTTGACCAGTGCGCCAACAGACCTGTTAGCCGGCAGATTCCAGTACTGCGCGTGCATATCGGCTTCGGCGGGCCAGTACGACGCGATGTAATACGCCACGCGCTCGGGCAACAGCTGCTCAATCAGGTGTGGCAACGCGCGCGACAAATTCCACATGCCCCACACCACGCACCGATCGGGCTTAAACTCGTCAATCGTGCGGCGCAGGGCGTTCAGGTTGTCGGCTTCGTGCCGGCGGCGCTGCGTAAAAAAATCCAGCGGCCGATAGTAGTTGATGTCGGCTTCCAGATACAGCGCGCGGATCACAGCCGGGTCATGAGGCGTCTGGCCGTTCACGCCGTATTGGCTGGTGAGCACGCGCACCGTATGACCGCGCTGCTGCAGCCGGGCGGTCATCTCGTGACAGAGTTGCTCCAGGCCGCCGCGATCATAAGGTGGATACAAGTTCGATAAAAACAATAATCGCATTCAGTCGATTCCCCTGGCGTTTGATCGGATCAGGCGCCGCAGGCGTTGTCCTGCCAGCAGTTTGAGCAGCCGCCGCACGATTGATGGTGAGCCGAGCAGGCGCGGATTGGCCGTAATGGCCTGCCGCAGGTTGCGCCGGGCCGGGCCCCAGTGTCCGGCCTGATCATTCAGCATCGCCAGCGCCAGATACGCATTGCCATAGGTCGTGCGTCGCCGCGCGCGCAGGGCTGGCGTGCGCAAAAACAAATCATCCAGCCACTCCAGCAGGGCGCAGCCATTGCATTCGATATCGAGCGAGACCGCTTCGCCGCGACAACCCTTGTCCTGATCGCCGCACGCCAGTTCGTAGAAGGTATCAAGTTCGTCGAGCAGCGGCGGCCAGGCCGCTACCGCCTGATCCAACAACGCCCAGGCCGCCTCGGTTTGATGTTGCTGCAAATGTTCAAAGGCGCTGGCGCGATAGGCGTAACCGACCATCTCACGCCGGTCGGCCGGCCACCCCGCCGGATCGCCGTCCGGCGCGCCGACGTGCTTGGCAATAACCGCCAATCGATTTGCCAGCATACGCGGCGCATTGGTGGACATGCTGCCGGGATACACGCGATAGCGCGTTAGCGGCTGAGGCAGACCGCGCATGGAGTTCCGCTGGACCAGACGCAGCCATACATCCCAGTCTTCCAGACTGGTGAGCGATGTGTCGAACAGGCCGGCCTCGCGCAGACAATCCGCGCGGACCAACACCGATCCCGCCGAAAAGAAGCCGCCCCGGCGCAGCTGCCGCTGGAGCGCCTCACCCGACAAAGCCTGTATGTTCGTCTGCGGCAAGCTCTGGCCGCATGGATCGATGAAGCGGGTGGCGGTATGCACGGCCGCCAACGTCCGATCGGTCTGCAGCGCCCCCACACACACCTGCAAAAACTCAGGCTCAAACTCATCGTCCGAGTCGAGGAAGGCCAGATACTCGCCGCCAGCGGCGCGCACGCCTGTATTGCGCGCACCGGATAAGCCCTGATTGGCCTGATAAACGTAGCGAATTCGCGCGTCGACGACGCTCGTCGCCACATCGCGCGTGTTGTCGGTGGAGCCGTCATCCACGACAATCGCTTCCCAATCGGCCCACGTCTGAGCCTGCACACTCCGCAGCGCCTGGCCCAGATACGGCGCCTGGTTGTGGGCTGGAATGATGATGCTGACTGTCGGTGTCATCGCTGACCTCTCCATTGGTGCAGAGCCTTGCGGTGGTAGCCAGCCGCATTAGCGCTTGTCCGGGCCGGACTGCGCCAGCCAGGACACCCGTTGTCGCGCCAGTAGTTTGAGCAGCCGCCGCCGGATCGACGACGAGCCGATGAGGCGTGGATTGGCCGTGATGGCCTGCCACAAATAATGCCGGGCCCGGCCCCAGCGCCCCGCCTGATCACTCAGCATCGCCAGCGCCACATATGCGTGACCTCTGGCCGCACGTCGCTGTGCCTGCAGGGCCGGCGTGCGCGACAACAAATCATTCAGCCAGGCCAGCAGCATGCGGCCATTACCCTCGATGTCGAGCAGGGCGGCCGCGCCGCGAAAGCCTTTGCCTTGATCGCCGCACGCCAGTTCATAGAACGTGTCAAGTCGATCGAGCAATGGCGGCCATAGCGTCGCGGCTTTATCTAACAGCGACCAGGCTGTGTGGGTTTGATGCTGCTGCAAATGTTCGAAGGCGCTGGCGCGATAGGCATAACCATACATCTCGCGTTTTTCGGTCGGCCATAGCGCCGGATCGCCGCTCGGTTCGCCGACGTGTTTGGCAATGACGGCCAATCGATTCGCCAGCATGCGCGGCGCATTGGTCGACATACTGCCGGGATACACGCGATACCGCACCAGCGGTTGTCCCAGTCCGCGCATCGGATGCCGCCGGGCGATCTTAAGCCACACATCCCAATCTTCCAGACTCGTCAACGTCGTATCGAATAATCCGGCCTCGCGGACACAATCCGCGCGCGCCATCACGGACACGGGCGGAAAGAAACCGCCCTGACACAACTTATGCTGAAACGCCTCGCCGGCTAACGGCTGAGCATCCTCGTGGGGCAAAACGGCGCCGGCTTGATCGATGAATTGAGTGGCGGTATGCACGGCCCCCAACGCCCGATCGGCTGTCAACGCCTCAACGCACACTCGCAAGAATTCCGGCGTCAACTCATCATCGGAATCCAGGAAAGCCAAGTATGCACCCTGAGCGGCCCGTACGCCCGTATTGCGCGCACCCGATAGACCCTGATTGGCCTGAAAAATATAGCGAATCCGCGCATCGTCAAAACTGGCCGCGACCTCGCGCGTGTTGTCGGTCGAGCCATCGTCCACGACGATGGCCTCCCACGCCGTCAGCGTCTGGGCCAGCGCGCTGCGCAGCGCATACGGCAGGTACTGCGCCTGATTGTAAGCGGGGATGATGATGCTGACGACGGCCGTCATCGGCGGGCCTTGTGGTGGCGCACAACGTACACTGCAACCAGCAATACTCCTACTGCTAAAATCGGCAGCACCACCGGTTGCAATGGATCGTTTACTTTAGGTTCGCTGCGATTGAGATTTTCCAGCGCAGCCGCCGGGACCGCGGTCACGGCGCTGTTGTTGGCCGCCGCGCCTGTGTTCGCGCCCGGCGCAGCGGCCGGCGGGGTCGCGGTGGGCATCGGTTTCCGATCGATGTGGGGGGCATTCACCAATCGGGTGGCGTACCAGATTTTATGGTCGCCGGTTCGATCGTAGAAGGTGACGTGCAGTTGATTGCCCTGACATGCCATAATCGACTGGCCGTGCGGATCGATATAGCGCGTATCGATTTGTTCGGGTGTGCCCCATTCCGCGCCATCCCAACTGGCCGTGAACACGCCATCGGCCACGGCCGTGACCACGTGCAGCACGCCCGCGCTGTCTTTCGTTAGAAAATTGCGGCCGCCAAACGCCGCGCCCAGCGGCATGATTTCGATCGGGCCGCGCCACGTCTGGCCGCCATCCAATGACCAGGTATGCATGCGGCGCGGATTGTGCCAGGTGAGATGCACCTCGTCGTCGCCAAACGCAAATGGCGAAATCCACGCTACGCCCGGATAGGCTGCCCCCGGCGTCTCGACTGGCTTATAAGTACTCCACGTCGCGCCGCCATCGGTTGATTGCACATAGCCCACTTCCGAATACGCCCCATATTCATTCGAATTGATCGTCATGCCGACATGAATCCGATTGCGCTCATCCAGGGCGATTTCCGGCCGGATGATGGAGGGTAGGGCGGTTACGGTGGCGTAAGCACTGGCTGGCTCAGACCAGGTCACCCCGCTGTCTTCGGTTTTGATGTGATAAACGACGTGTTCCAGGCCGCTGGCGTCGGTTGCGCCGTAAACGACGTGCACGGTGCCTAACGAATCGGCTTGAATGGCCGCCCAATCGACGCTGTTCGCCAGCGTGGCCGGTGACGACCAGCTGCGCGGATCACCGGCCGTACTCAGCGGTGCGCGGCTGTAGATCAGGTCGCCGGCGATGTACCGATTCATCCAGATAGCGTGCAGACTGTCGTCACGATTGGCGATGGTTACTCCCAGACCAAAGGCTACCACGTCGGACGTCACGATCACGTCACGCGGCACCGACCAATTGCCGTCGACATCGTCGCGATACAAAATCGCTGCGCCCGCGTTCGACTGCTCGGCCACCAGTAAATAAGCGTCCTGATATTGATCGCACAATTGCACGGCAAAGCTGCCCGACTCCGCGCCCGATCCAAAGAGCGCATCGACCGGGCGGCTCCATTGCGAACCGGCTTGTTGTGCCTGACCGCTGCGCGGCCACAACAGCGCAGCAATCAACAACGTGAGGCCGATAATGCCCTTGGCGATTCTTATGCGGCCCGATCGGCCCTGGTTGGTTTGATGAGCGTTCACTACCCTTACCTTGTGTTGATTACGCCGGTTGAGTTGCCGGCTTGCGCTGGCGCAGTTGACGCAAGCGGCCGGTCACGCGCCGCCCCAGCACCGCTTGTAGCCCAATTGACAGGACGCCGCGATTACGCGCAACGCCCGGCTTCAGCCGGATGGCGCGTGCCACGTGCCGTCGCACCTGATCGAGGTGTCCCAGCGCGTGATGGATAAACGCCTGCGTCACGTGATACTTTGCCAGCGCGGGCGCGGTCAACTGTGGCGCAATAGTCTGAAAGACCGTGCGCAAAAACGCCTCACAGCGGGCCTCGGTCCAGCCGGCGGGCGCGAGCAAATAC
>JACRBO010000866.1 GCA_016219235.1 Chloroflexota bacterium | reverse complement strand
GCGGCGCAGTCGTTTGCGGAATTAGCCCTGTCGCCTCTGATGGCGCGGCGTTGGCCCAGTGTGTATGCAGCGCTCCGGGATGGCCAGATTGACCGGTCGCAATTGCAACGGGTGTTCGCACAGTCAGTGCCTGACGTACCGACGGGCCACCGGTTGGTGCTGGGCGTCGATGCGACGAAGCAATCTCGTTGTCGAGAATATGGATTGCTTCGTCGGCCTGCGGCCTCCTCGCAATGACGCGCACAAAATTAGCGGAGATTCGTGTCAATTCGTGGATCAGTTTATTTTCGTTCAAACACGTGCACGGCGCAGGTCTGGCCGGTGCCGCCGACGTTGTGCGTCAACGCGAGGGGCACATCGTGCTTCACTTGTCGCGCACCCGCCTCGCCGCGCATCTGCTTCCACACTTCGATCGCTTGCGCCACGCCCGACGCGCCGACCGGATGCCCCTTCGATTTGAGGCCGCCCGACGTGTTGATCGGCTGTGCGCCATCGCGCGCGGTCACGCCATCCTCGGCCATGCCGTAGCCTGTGCCTGCCTCGAAGAAACCGAGGTCTTCACTGGCGATCACCTCCGCAATCGTGAAGCAATCGTGCACTTCGGCGATGCGGATGTCTTTCGCGGTGACGCCCGCCATTTCGTAGGCTTGCTGCGCGGCGGCCTTCGCGGAACCGATCGAGGTGAGCGACGCCCGATCGTGCAGCGGCATCCCCGACGCTTGCCCTGAGCCGATGATGTAGATCGGGTTGTCGCTATAGTCCTTCGCGCGATCGGCCGCGACCAACAGCACGCACGCGGCCCCATCGGTGATGGGCGAGCAATCGAACAGGCGCAGCGGCCACGCCACCGTGGGATTCGCGCCTTCATCGTGCAAAAAGTCCCACTCGTTCTGCCACGTGGGCACGGGCTTGTTCTTCTTCTTCGCGGCTTCGATGCGGCCCTGCATCCAATCGGGGATCGTCACGCCGAACTGCGCCTTCGGATTCAACGCGCCATTGGCGTGATTCTTCAGCGCGACGTGCATCAAGTGTTCGGGCTTCATCCCGTACTGGTGCATGTAGGCCGAAGCCATCGCCGCGTAAAACGCCGGGAACGTAAAGCCCGCCGGAATTTCAAACAGCGTATCGCCCGCGGCGGCCAGCGTGTCGGTGACTTGCGCGGTGGGCAGCGACGTCATGCGCTCGAAGCCGCCGACCAGCACCATGTCCGCCAGCCCCGATGCGATCGCCATCACGCCCTGGCGCAGCGCCACACCGCCAGAGGCGCAGGCGTCTTCAACGCGGGTGGCCGATCGGGGCACAAGCCCCACCGCATCGGCGACGATAGGCGCATTATGCGCCTGGCCTTCAAAGAGGTCGCTCGAGAAGTTGCCGATGTAGATCGAATCGATTTCGCCGGGATCAAAGCCCTTATCGATCGAGCCGCTCATCTCTTTGAACGCTTCGACGAACAGATCGCGGCCCGCTTTATCCGGGAACGCGCCAAACTTGCTCATGCCCGCGCCGACGATGGCGATGGGGCGGGCGAGAGAATTCTTTGCCATGATAGGTCCTTGTCTGCTAACGAGTAATGAGTAACGAGTAAATTACGCATTACTCATTACTCGTTACTCATTATGCTTCACTCAAGTGCTTCGCCAACAACCCCACAAACTCCCCCGGCTTCTCGATGTAGGGCGAGTGCCCCGTTTCGGCGATGACTTTCTCCCAGTAGTGGCCGCCGTTCGCCGTGTATTGATCGAGCACGTTGCGCACCTGGCCCACCATCGGCTGCGGTGGATACACCTCATCGCCGGGCCAGCCAGGCACATAGCCGAGCTTGCCCAGCGTGCCGAAATCGAACAGCGACATATCGCCGACGATCTGATCATCGCTGCCGCGCACCCACAGAATCGGCGGCTTCGATGCGGATGCGATGAAGTTCTTCACGCTATCGCCGACGTACTTTGGCGAGAGCGCATTGATCGGCCCGAAGTTGCCGGGCGCGACGTTGGGCCAATTGCCGGACGGCACATAATCGCCAGGATATTTATCGGGGCCGACTTTCTCCGTCATCAACGACGTGAGCAAATCTTCTTCGCGCGCGGGCTTGAAGGGCGGCTTCCAGTAGAAGCTGTTCATCACCACCCGCGGCGAGGCTTGCGGATTGTCGCTGCTCCGATCGCCCGCCGCCATCAACTTCGAGAATTCGGGGTTGACCACGCCGCCACCGGAGCCGGCAAAATCAGGGTAATTCGGCGTGCCGTCGAGGTCCTTCGTGCCGCCGAAGCCATACGGTGAGCCGGGATCGACGAGTGTGGCTGATAGAATCGCGTCACCCGCCGCAGGTACGAGGCTGAAGATGATCGCGCCGCCCATCGAGTGACCGACGACGTGATACTTGTTCAAGCCGAGCGTTTTTGTCAGCGCCAGCAGATCATCGACCCAATCGCCTGCGCCGCGCGTGGCGTCGATCAGCTTGTCTTCAGTGTCGCCGTAGCCGCGCAGATCGGGCGCAACGCCGCGATAGCCGCTGGGCAGCTTCAACATGATCTCTTCCCAATACGTCGCCGACGACGCATTGCCGTGAATGAACAGCACGGGCACGCCATCGTCCGCGCCGCTGAACAACACGTGCATCTGCAAGCGCGGCGTGTCGATCATCTTCGAGGTGATACCGGGCAAGGTGGGAACTGTTGGCATCGTAGTCTCCTTTGGATTGTTGATTGTGGATTTCTGATTGTTGATTTGATTGCATGACCCCGCTGGCGATTTAAGGCTTCATGCTGGTTAACTGATCACCTATTTTGCGCCAAGATTGGATGTGTTGTGCACAACTATGGGATCTCATCCCTGAGGGGCTGGGATGATACGCCGGAATCCATTTCACGCCAAAATCTAGGTCTATTGGCACCTCAGCTTGAACTGCGCCGCTATAGTTATCGCGAGGCTTGCCATACAGTTCCGCGATTGACCTGTAGGCCACTTCACCAAGTGTAATTACTAATTTGGGGCGAACTATTTCTATCAGTCGCTTCAAGAACCTTTTGCCACATTCTTGTCGCCATTCATCTTTTATTGCAGCAGTCGTGCTTTCAGTCTTTAGGCACAAAACGGCATTTGTGAAGAACACGCGCGCTCTTGACTTAGGCTCTTTCAATGGATGCCCAACTTCTATGTGGATCATTTTCAAAAACTCCGCCAAATTCTCATCGGTTGGAGATGTGTATTTATCGGCATCTCCTTCGTTCTTGCCCTGGAGTTTCTTAAAGTCTTTTTCACTCCCCCAATCTTGACCAACGATGAGCAAATCGGCATTCAAATCGCTTTGCCATACCGACCAGGGCCCAATTTGGTCTGAATCAAAGTCGGCATACTCCGCCGGATTCTTCAGTCCCGTATCTGGTCCATCAGCGTAGCATATTCGGCACGCCTTGCGTTGAGCGACAAGTTCTCTATATTGTTGGGCTTTGCCGTATTCCACGGGATTGCTCCTTATGCGAATTTTTCGCGCAGTTC
>JACRBO010000865.1 GCA_016219235.1 Chloroflexota bacterium | reverse complement strand
TTTCCTTCACGGGGGAGGATTAGGGTAGGGGGTACTTGGCGCGGCGTTGATAGGGACTGACGGCGGACTGGGTTGACATGAAGATGGATAACCTCGAAGAGCATAACCGTTGGTGCAGGGATGGAGGCAAATGGGCGCAGGATAAATTGGATCCGAAAACTGGGCGCGCAGGCCAAAAGCGAGCTTTGTTATTCTGATAAATTGGCTTTCTCAGCCGCTGCACGGAGTAGCAGGAATGCTTCTTTCAAGTGTTGCCCCACGGCGCTTTCAGATTCTTGAAGAACCAATGCCTGGTACGCGTTCAAGAAGGATTCGCGCAAGCGATAGAACAAATGCAGGAAGTGTCGGAGAAAGCCTATGCAATCCAGTACCACAATTTCAACGCCGCCCGTTCGAGCATAAAGTTTTGCGGCGTAATCACTGACGCTTGGATCGATGGCCTCGGTCGTGATAAAAATATAGTTGTCGATCCGATCATGCTCTGCGATTTTGTTCAAGGCTACATCGATGGCCTCGATGGTTACAGGTCGATCCTTCATTTCGTAGGCTGTAATGATGTTCGCATCATCAATCAAGGTGATTTGAAGATCACCTATAGCGCCGGTTTGCTTGTCAGCTGCGTTATGGGCTTCAAGCGCTAGCAGTCGCTCCCCCAGATTCGTTTCAGCCACCTGATAAACCGCGGCTACGATGAGTACTGGCAGCCGACTCACACCAGACATGCTCAAGTGATGTTCGATCAATTTGACAATGGCTTCGGCTGCGAGAGTGTTGCCGCTCGCTTCGTCCTGCAAGTTTTTGAGCAAGCCGCCAATTTTTGCTTTGTTTGTTTCGCGGATCGTCAAGAGTTGCTGAATGGCTTCCGCCAGAAGTTGTTCAGGTTGAAGGCGGCCAGCATGAACATCCGTCAGCAGTTGCAGAAATGCCGCGTACATTCTGGGTGGCCTGCCAACCAGATCAACGTCGGGTGTGAGAACCAAATTGCGATTGCGAAAGGCCGGCGTCAGAAACGCGGTCGTTGCATTGACCGGTAAGTGGTGTTTTGTGGAAAACGGCCCGACGAATCTTTCATCGTAGTCACGTCCAGAATATGTATCGTCTGCATCGATCTTCGTATAAGGCTTCCGAATATCGATTGACGGCATACAAGCTTTTGCCAACGCGCAGGCTAAAAGCGCGCGGACGCATGATCGGTTGCCCTGGCCTTGAGCAACTAACTGGATTCGGGCTTGAACATCTGGGTCTGTGACGAAGGGCGATCCAGCAGCGCTAACTGCCGTTTGGTAGATTTGCTCGAGTACCTGATCGGGAGCGTTATCTTGGCGGTCGTTGCCGGATCGTAATTGGTCCATAAGATTTCCTGTCGCATAGCCTTTGAAGAGTGGATTTGTTTTTCTGTTGCTTCCGTTCGATACCAGTCGCCATATAGCTCATCAAATAGTTTGGAATCGTAGCTTGACAGTGCGACTTTACCTTGTACCTTTCGGAGAATATCCGCTAATTCTAGATGTGCAGTATCAGTCATTTCGTAAGCATAAGCTTTTAGGTCGGTTCGTGAATCATGTGGATAGGGCGGATCGCAGTAGAACAGTGTTTCGGGCGTATCGTAGCGTTGAATAAGTTCGATGGCCGGGGCATGCTCAATTTGAACGCGCAACAGCCTTTGGACAATTTCAGGCAAATCTTCGACACTACCCAGCCAGCGTGAAACCGCACCGGCCATACCTGCGCGCGAAGTAAGTACACAATGCGCCCAGCGCCCCGCCGAAGCCGTTTGCGCAAGTCCTGTTCTGACCTGGCGAGCTCGAACAAAGAATCGTCGGGCCCGTTCTAAATCACTCAGCTGCTCAAGTGATTCCGTCGTGGCAATTTCTAGCTCCTGGCGAGAGAAGGGCGTTAAGCCGATAGCGCGAATTAGCTCATCTGGGTTATCGCGCAGCACGCGGAAAAAATTGACAACCTCGCCGTCAAGGTCGTTGTAGGTTTCAACTGGTGAAGGCGCGCGATTGAGCAGAACTGAGGCTGAGCCACCAAATGGTTCACAATAATGGGTCGCAGCTGGTAGCAACGGTAGCAACCAGTCCAAGTGACTAAACTTTCCGCCGTACCAGCCAAAAGCAATCATTTTTCCCAAGGGTATATTCCGATCCGATTTTCAAGAAATGTCTGTTCATGAATTATAACCCATTGCTCCTGAACGCTTTGCATGTATTCTTGCGACTTTGCTCCCGTGTCTGCTTGCGATCTCCACACTTCACCGGATACTCGCCTCGATTTGCAAGCACACATCTTTGTGGCTTCCTATGCTTGTGTCCTCGCAATCTCCGCCTGCACCCGCTCTCGAAACGCCTCAGGCGCATGCATACCCGTAAACACCTGATGTGCGCCGCCCGTTCCTGTCACAATAATCGTGCCAAAACCCAGTAACCTGCCCAGCAACGGCCGCTTCACACCAATGCCTTCGACTTTGGTCAGCAAGACCTCAAACGTATTGCGATTCAAAAACCCACGTTTGATCACGATCCGCTTGTTCGTAAGTATCAGTCGGCTCGTTGCATAGCGTGCGCTAAGTTTGATCAACTCAATCAAAGATTCAAGCACGATCATTCCGCCTGCCAGCAGGCCGATGTAGTTCATGCCCACGCTGGGCAGGTTGCCAATAAATAGGCCCAGGCCAATGCCGATGGCCGCCATAAGAAACGGCAACACAAATACTGCGCCATGCATCCGCTCTTCCCTGATAGTCCTTTCGCGTTCTGCTTCTTGGCGAACGGGCGGAACAATAATCGGCTGAGCGGGTGCTTGATTGGCGGCAGGCGATGTTACAGGGCGCGGGGCAGGAGCGGGCGTCTTGAGGGCACTCAGCCGATCAACCGCCGTCATGTTGACGGGGTTGATCTTCAAGACTTGCTCAAGGCTATAAATCGCGTGGTCTGGTTTTTCAGCCAGATCTGCAAAGAGCAGCCACGCTTCTTCGTTGAGGGGATCGGCTTTGATGGCTTGACTGAGTAAGTTGCGTGCCCGGGGCAAATCGTTCAGGCGTTTCGCTTGTTTCGCTTGTTCCAGTATGCCCTGCACTTGCTGAACAGCCATGATTTCCTCCGTGAATAGGTGCGATAATTTCCCCCCCGGCCTGTCCATTGTGCGATGATTCCCCACCCCTGTCAATACGTGTTACTACTGATAACATTCATCACCCCGCCGCCCTGTCATTTAACACCCTCGCTCCTGCTACAATTTCCGCTCGTGCTGTCGATCAGCCATCAAAGCTTGCAGCGCGCCCGTGATCCGGTGCTTGCCGCGCAGGCTGTGGACATACTCGGGCGTGACATCGACACGCGTGATCGGCGTGAGGATGAGGCGCTGGCGCGCTTCATCGACTTCGATGGCGATGCGCGTTCCCGGCTTAATGTTCAACTTGCGCCGCACCGTCGCCGGAATCACGATTTGCCCTTTGGTGTTGACGATGATTTCCACGTTGGCCTCCTGACGCAAGACTGTACTATCGATCAACTTGCACGTCAATGCTTGATTAGGCTGACGGATGACGCGGTGGTGGAAGACGCGGCGCGAATGAAACAGGGCGATCCTCGAAGATGCCGCATGTTTCTGGCGGCACGGGATCGCCCCTACGGTCAACATCGCAAACTCCCCCTCTCCTGAAATCGCACGCTGCGCGTGAGCGAAGCGTAGCGGAGTCGAAGGGCGATTTCAGGAGAGGGTCGTAGAGGCTGCTGCTTATCGTCGGATTTGTACGGCTCGTCGGGCGCAGACTAGATGCTGGTAATGCTGACCAACTAATCCGCATCCAAAGAGCGGTGTCAGTCCCCGCGATTGATCGTTGTCGCAAGAGCGTTGGGTTATTGATTATCGTCGGGTTTGCGCGGCTCATCGGGAGCGGATTAGTGGGCTTAACGCCTCAAAGTTGATGCAAATGAGTCAAGTTTCAGGCTGCCAGATGTGCCTGCGCAATCCAATCATCCATCGCTTGGTCCAGTTGATCGAACCGGCGAGCGAGGGTATCGTCTCCGGGCCTCGCGTCTGGAACGATGCGCGCCAGGCCCGGGCGGATCACGCGGGCATAGGTGCGGGTGAAGAACAACGCCACCCGCCAGCCGAACTCGGTCACCTGGTAGCGATGCGAGTCAGGCACGCGTTCAATCAAGCCATGCAGGCGCAAGCGGCGCAAGTGATAGGTCATCTGCCCTGGGGTTAAGTGGTCTGGGGTAAGACCCAGGAGGGGCGCGAGCCGCGCCCGCAAGTCATGATTAGCAAACCCCTGAGGCAGCGACCGAAAGGCGACGAGCGCACTGAGCACCGCGTGGACTCGCGGGTCGGTGAAGCGCAAGGCGGCCACCCGCTGCCCGGCCACGGCGCGCGGTTGGTTGACTTGCTGAAAGACGTCTTCGCCTAAGAGGCAATCATGGCTGAGCGTTTGGACGCGCAAGAGGCGTCGATTGGCTGGAAAGCCGATCTGCCGCAGGGCGGGCAGATTCTTCAGCCGTTTGCCAATGGCGAAGTCGCGGGTGTCGTTGATGGTCGTTTCCGTACGCAGGGCCAGACCTTCTTTATGATATTGTTTGATCCGCGTGTGCCTGTAATCCACATGCAAGGTCGGGCTGACCCCTGCGGTGAGGACGCGTGTCCGAAAGCGGCCGGGCGTGCGGGACGTGATGCGGCGCTCAAAGATCAGTTGCACCTGGTCGGGCCGGCCCAGGTCCAGATGCTCGCGAATGGCTGTCTCAAAGAACAAGCGCCCGGTCAGGGGGCGATCCAAGACCTGGGTGAGAGAGAACTCGGCCTGGAGGATCGAAAGGTCGTACTCGTAACCTGCCGCCCGCTCGGCCGCCGTGAAGGGTTGCGGCAAGCGCGCCAGCCACTTGCGGATCAGCGCCTCGATCTTCTCCGACGACAGGCCGTCGGCCAGGGCTTGCGCCCGCGCCGGGTCCGCGCAGGTGCGGAGACCATTGTCCAACGGTTCAAAGGCGATGCCTTCACGGGCCAGTTGGCGCTTCAGATACTCATGGCCATTGAGGCAGAATTTGGCGGTGTAGGGGAAGTACGAACTGAACTTGAAAAAGAAAGGTCCGAAGTCTTGATCGACACCGTAGAAGTAGTAGTGGTTGACCATCGCCGTGCTGCGATACAAGCGCGGATAGCGGTCCCGCGTTCGCGGCCCCTGCCCTTTGGCCGTGCGGTAGGTCGTCGTCTTCTCTTGGGCTTTGCCGATCAGCACAATCCGATCCTGGCCGACGGCGCCGGCCACATAGGGCGCGACCAGCTCGTCTTTCCGTTGACCTTTCTCAAAAGTGAGCACCGGCACCCCCTGCGCTTGGGCATACGCCTCAATCGCCGCGACAAACGCCCGGCTGATCGGCGCCATCGCCGCCGACGAGGCGACGGGATACTGGCGTTCGTGTTTCAGAAACCAACTGGCCCCACTGGCGTGCTGCAGCTTGGGAATATAGACGTTCAGATACATGCGGTCAATGCTTTCGACTTCCAACGTGACGTGCTTCTGCAACAACTCAGCCAGGCAGGGTGTTATACTCATGGCTAACTCCGATTGGGGGGGCCACTTCGGCCACTTCACCGCTCGACGGTGCTTACGGACCGGTTATACCGCGTCCGCCTTGTTCCCGCAATCGGAGCCTTCTTGTGTCAGCCACACGTCTCGTCGGTCTGAGGCGCAGCCTCGCTAGATTCTACTACTACCGTCCATCTAATCCGCGCCCGACGCTCGATGCCAATCCCCGCAATCTGCCGTTATCGCAAGAGCGAGCGTGGGATCGCCCCTACTATCTCACTAAACCACTCTCGCACTACCTCACCAAATACTTCCCCGTATAACTCCCCTCCACCTTTGCAATCTCCTCCGGCGTGCCCTGCGCCACGATGCGGCCGCCCGCCTTGCCGCCCTCCGGCCCCAGATCGATGATCCAATCGGCGGCTTGCATCACGTCCACGTTGTGCTCCACCACCACCACCGTATTGCCCGCGTCCACCAGCCGTTGCAGCAGCAGCAGCAAGCGCGCCACATCGGCCACGTGCAGGCCCGTCGTCGGCTCGTCTAAAAGATACAGCGTGCGACCCGTGCCGCGCCGATACAACTCTTTCGCCAACTTCACGCGCTGCGCCTCGCCGCCGGACAGCGTGGTGGCCGGTTGGCCCAACTGCAAATAGCCCAGCCCCACTTCCACCATCAACGCCAGCCGCGCTTGAGCCGCCGGCACGTCTTCAAACACCGTCAACGCCTCTTCGATCGTCATGTCCAGCACCTGCGCGATGTCGCAGCCGCGATACTTTACCGCCAGCACCTCGCGCTTGAAGCGGCGGCCATGACAGGTGGGGCAGCGCACCTCGACATTGGGCAAAAAGTGCATCTCCACGGTCAGCAGGCCCGCGCCTTCGCATCGCTCGCAGCGCCCGCCCGCCACGTTGAACGAGAAATGCCGCGCGCTCAGCTGTCGCTGCTTCGCGTCCGATGTCGCCGCAAACGCCTCGCGGATGGGCGTGAACGCATCCGTGTAGGTGGCCGCGTTCGATCGGGTGCTGCGCCCGATCGCGGATTGATCGATCGTGACGATCTTATCGACGTGCTCCCAGCCCTCGATCGATTCGTGTTCGCCCGATTGTTCCGTCGCACCGTAATAGTGCTGGCGCGCGGCTCGATCGAGAATATCGAACACCAGCGACGACTTGCCCGAGCCGGACACGCCGGTGACGGCGACGAATCGACCCAGCGGAAACGACACGGAGATGTTCTGCAAGTTGTTGGCCCGCGCCCCATGGACGGTCAACGCCTGCCCGCTGCCCGCGCGCCGTTGCGTGGGGATGTCGATGCGCGCGCGGCCCGACAGATATTGTCCCGTGATGGATTCCGCGCTGGCGGCCACCTGCTGCGGAGTGCCCACCGCCACGATGCGCCCGCCCTGCCGACCGGCCCCCGGCCCGACATCGACCACGGTGTCGGCGGCGCGCAGCATGTCCAGATCGTGTTCGATGACGAGCACGGTGTTGCCCAGATCGCGCAGTTGGCGCAAGACGTTGATCAGCCGATCGTGATCGCGCGGGTGCAGGCCGATGGTTGGTTCGTCCAAAACGTACAGCACGCCCGTCAAGCCTGAGCCTAACAGCGAAGCGAGTCGCAGCCGTTGCGCCTCGCCGGCCGATAGGGTGGGCGACGACCGATCGAGCGCGAGATAACCGACGCCGACGTTGACCAGCCGTCGCACGCGCGCTTGCAGATCGGCCACGATCGGTTCCGTGATGATCCAGTCTTCCGGCGAGACGGCCGCGTGTAGCCCGTCGATCCAATCGACCAGTTCGTTCAAGGGCAGTTGGCTCATCTCGACGATGGAGCGGCGCAGCACCGTAACGCGGCGGCTGTCGGCCTTCAGGCGCGAGCCGTGACAATCGGGGCAGGTGGTTTCGCTGACCAGATCGGCCAGTTTCTCGCGATACTCCGCGTCGTGACTTTGATCGGCGTAGCGGCGCAAGAGATTCGTGGCTACGCCCTCGAAGTTGCCGCCCGCCACCGTCGTGGGCGATTTGACGTTGGGGAAGTGGCGCTTGAACTGCGCGCCGTTCACGCCATAGAACAATAAATCGCGCTGAACTTCGCCCAGTTGATTGACGGGCAGCGTCGCGTCGAAAGTAAAACCGTAGTGCCGCCCGGCGGCTTCCATCGACGCGATGTAGCGATCGAAGTGGAACTGCTCCCAGCCCAGAATCGCGCCGCCGCGAATGGTGCGCGTCCCATCGACCAGCCGATCGAGATTGGGCGAGTGCACCGTGCCGATGCCGGTGCAGGTGGGACACGCGCCCGCCGGTTTGTTGAACGAGAAGTTCGCCATGCCGTACTCAGGCACCAGCGTACCGCACTGCGGGCAGGGATAAGTGTTGCCGCTATCGTCTTCGTCCGATTCGTCGGCAAGCATCCCGAGCGGAACAGCCAGCGCTGGCTGTGGAGTCGAGGGACGCTGCGCCGCCTCGACCTCAAACGCAGGCGGAATATCCGCGCCGCAGTTGGGGCAGGGGCGATGGCCGATGCGGGCGAACAGGATGCGCAGATACGTGAAGACCTCGGTCGTCGTGCCCACCGTGCTGCGCGGGCTGCGATTGGTCAGATGTTGATCGACGGCGATCGCCGGGGACAACCCTTCGATGCGATCGACCGGCGGCTTGCTCACGTAATCCACCATCCCCAGCGATTCCATGTACTGGCGCTGGCCCTCGTTGAACAGCGTATCGATCGCCAGCGTGGACTTGCCCGAACCCGACACGCCGGTGAACACGACCAGTTTGTTCTTGGGGATGCTGACGGTGACGTTCTTCAGATTGTGCAGCCGCGCGTTGTAGATGGTGATGGTATCGAACATGAAGTTTTGGCTCCTGAGGTGGATTGTGCCATTTTATTCTACAACATTGGTGTCCAAGTGGAGGGTTGGGTCACTTGCGGGCGGGGTTACAATGAATATGAGTCATGATGG
>JACRBO010000864.1 GCA_016219235.1 Chloroflexota bacterium | reverse complement strand
TCAAACGGGCCGCATCGATGTGGCCTTGTTGCCACTGTGTCTGCCGCTGGTGTTGGTCTACATGGCGATGATCATCGCGTTTCAGTTTCCAGATCGTGAGGCCGATGCTACCGTAGGCAAACGCACGTTGACAGTACGGCTGGGATTACGGCGCGCCGCTCAGCTGCATAACCTGTTGATTGCACTGAGCCTGATCGCGCTGATGCTGTCAGCGCCGCGTTGGGCGTGGTTGAGCGTGCCGTTGGCGGTGTGGCAGATGATCGCGGTGGCGCAGCTGACTCGATCGGGCGGTCGACATTTTCAATGGCTGACGACGGGCGCCGTGGCTTTATCGGGATTGCTTCCAGCATTGCGATTGATCGATCTGATCACTTGATCATCGATCGACCAGCGCGGGCGGCGTGGTGGGCAGGGGCGTCAACGGCAAACCGAAGTACGTCTCCAGCACCTGTCGCGCCAATGGGGCGGCGTTGTATGAACCCTGTCCGCCATTTTCGAGGAAGACGGCCACCACGATCTTTGGATTCTCAGCGGGCGCATAGCACACGAACCACGCGTGCGAGGTCACGCCTGCGCCGCCGGTCTCCGCCGTGCCGGTCTTGCCGGCCACGGTCTGCGGAAAACCCTTGAAAACAAAGCCCGCCGTGCCTTTGGGACTCGTGATCACACCGCGCAAACCATCTTGAATGGCCTGCAAATTTTCAGGCGTGATGGGCAATTGATTCATGACCTCAGCCGGGAAGATTTCTTCCGGCGGCTCGTTGCTCGATCCGATCTTCTGGATCAACCGCGGCCGATAGACCGTGCCGCCGTTCGCGATCGCCGCGTAGGCGGTGGCCATTTGCAGCGGCGTGGCCTGCACGTAACCTTGCCCGATCGCCATGTTGACGCCGTCGCCGGGCACCCACACTTCGCCTAGTTCTTTGATCTTCCAATCGGGATCGGGGATGACGCCCGGCACTTCGATGACGCCGCTGATGCCGGTGGTCGCGCCCAAACCAAACGCCCGCGCCATGTTGGGCAGCCCAAATTGATCGACCTCTTGCACACGCTTGCCCACTTCGTAGAAGACCGTGTTATTCGAGGCGCTGAGGCCCGTCACCAGATCGATCGCGCCGTCGCCGCCCGGCTTCCAGTTCAACTTGCGGAAGGCTTCGCCGAAACCGTCCCAGTAACCGGGATCGAAGAACGGCGAGTTGCGATTAAGCCCCGCCACTTCCATGCCAGCCGCCATCGTGATGATCTTGAACGTCGAGCCGGGCGGATACGCGCCCTGCGCGGCCCGATTGAAGAATGACGTTTCAGCGGGCTGTGTGGCCGTTTCGGGACTGACGATGGCGTTGGGATTGAACGACGGATAGCTCGACATCGCCAGCACTTCGCCGTTGTTGGGATCCAACACGACGATCGCGCCGGTGTGGCCGATCAAGATGTTGTCCACCGCCTCCTGCAAAATCCGATCGATGCTGGTGTAGAGGCTGCGGCTGGGTGTGGCCGGCACATCGGCGGCCACACTGGCGATCTGGCCTTTGCCGTCAATGATCGTGAGTTTGCCACCATGCGTGCCCGCCAGGTAGGGTTCGCCCCATGCTTCGAGGCCGCTGGCGCCCACCCACTCATCGCCGCGATAGCCGCGCTCTTTCCATTCGGCCAGATTCTCCTGCGTGATCTGACTGATGTAGCCAATCGCCAATGGCGCGATGCCGGTGTAGATGCGTGAGGATCGTTCCCGCCGCTGCAGGCCGGGCGTTTTCAAGAAATCGTTGTTGGCCTGACTGGTCTCAAACGCGATGTCGGCAATTGGCACGAACCAGTCGGCCTGTGCACCCGCGTATTTGACTTTGATGTCCTCCGGGCTGAGTTTGATGATCGGGCTGAGACCGGCCAGCAGGGCCGCTTCATCTTCAATGTCGCCGGGCACGATTCCGACGGTGACCAGTTTGCCTTCGACGGCCAGGCCCTTGCCTTCGCGATCGTAGATGTTGGCGCGGCGCGGAATTTGATACTCCACTTGAAATGCGCCATTGTCTTCCAGACCGGGCCAGATTACACCGTCGTTCCAGGCTACACGCCACGCGCCATCTTCCAAAGTCAAGGTGAGTTCATTGTCGGCACTCAATGTTCCAAACAACACCGTGTCCCATTCAACGTGGAAATTAGCGTGCGTAGTCGCATTGTCGCGCAGCACCGCTCGCAACTGCGCCCGCACGAACTTGACCCCGGCTGTGCTCTGCGCGGCGTTGTAGCGGTTGGCAAAGGTATCGGGCGTGAGGCCCGCCTGTGTCCTGACGGTGAGCAAGTTGAACATCGACAGATAGTCGGCCTGTTCCCAGAGCGTTAGGAAGGTCTGCGCGGTTTCATCGGGCGCGGGCGCGTCGAGGGTCGGTTCGACGGTGGGCGGCGGCGGGGTCTGCGGGCCGCTGCTGCACGCGACGGCGAAGATCACGATGAGTAAGGCAAGTCGTTTGAGCATGGCAAAGATTATAGCGTGAGTGGTGGAGCGTGACGAGTGAAAAGTGATAAGTGATTGGTGATTGGTAACTGGTAATCGGTGATTGGTAGGTAATCGGTGACCAGTTGACCGGTTGCTGGTTACCAGTTGCCAATTGACCAGTTACTATTCACCAGTTGACCGGTTACTATTCAGGATCGATTCGTACATCGGACACTGATAGTTCAAGTACGCCTGACAGGCAGTGGGCACATCATTGACGGGTTCAATGCCCAACTTGCGTAAAGAGCGCACGACATGGCACAGTGGCAGGCCCATGACATTGGCGTAGCAGTGCGCGAAGTTCTCGGCGGGCTTGAAGCCGCTGTGTTGAATGGCATACGCGCCGGCTTTATCGAAAGGATCGCCGCTGGCGATGTAGTCGTCGATTTCTTGATCGGAATAGGCACGCATCCGAACGTCACTCGTTGCGAGATCAGTAATCACGCGATCGGACGCGGGATCGATCAAAGTAACGGCGGTATGGACTTGATGAACGCGATCGCGCAGGTGCCGCAACATCGATCGGGCATCGGCGGCATCGATCGGTTTGCCCAGTGGTTCGCCATCGAGCGAGACGATGGTATCGGAAGCGATGATGATCCGGATTGAAAGATCAGGGATCAGGGCTGCTACCGACTGCGCTTTCGCCTGACTTAACCGGATAGCCATGTTGGCGGCAGATTCATGATCGAGCGGCGTTTCGTCGATATCGGCTGCGGTCGTTTCGACGGGCAGGCCCAGCAGTTTGATCAACTCGCGGCGGCGCGGTGAAGCCGAAGCAAGCAGCACAGTTGCATTGACGGTGTGATCTCGATGTGTTATCATCCGGCTAACTCCCAGGCGGTGAAGGCTATGAATCTGCGTCAGCTGGCGGTGTTTCTCGGCTTGAATGTCATTGTGTCGGTCGCGGTTACGCTGATCGTGCTCAACGTGTGGGATGCGGGTCGCGCTGCGCCGCGTGTCGTGCCGACGCCGATTGCAACAAGCCCGAACGTTCCGGCCGGCGCCGGCGGCAGCCTCGTTCCGACCGCCGTGCCCTTGACGATAGCGGCTCCCGCCGCCTCACCCACCGTCGCTGCGCGGGCTTCTCAATACACAGTCAAAGAAGGCGATACACTAAGCAGCCTTGCGCGCGACTTCGACCTGTCGGTCAATCAACTGCTGGCCGCCAACAATCTGACGAACGGCGATCTGCTTTCGATCGGGCAGCGGTTGATTATTCCGGGCGCGGATGGCTCATTGCCCGTGCCGACGCCCACGCCCATCCGCCCGCGACCCGCGATCACGGCCACCGAAGTTATCGCCCTGGGTGACGCCTTCGTCACGATCCGCGAAATCAACAACGGCGGCACGTTTAGCCAGGAGCAGGTGGTGCTCACGAATATCGGCGCAAAGGTCAACCTCGTCGGTTGGACGCTGGCCGATGGCGAGGGCCACAAATTTACCTTCCCTGATCTAACGCTGCTGTCCAATGCCGAAGTCAAAGTACACACCGGCAGCGGGGTCAACCTTGCCACCGATCTCTACTGGGGGCAAGTTGACGCCCGCTGGGGGGCCACCGGCACGGTCGCCTACTTGCGCGATCCCGATGGCCGGCTCATCGCCACCTATCGCGTGCCGTAAACGCCGCGCTTGTGCTTAAACAACAAAACAGCCGCCATCATCGGGCGGCTGTTTCATTTAGATAGGCCACGTTAACTCTTAGGCTTGTCTTCCGACGCAGCGGGCTTCTCTTCATCACCAGACACCCCTTTGCGAAACTCGCGGATGCCGGTGCCTAATTCCTTGCCGACCTTGCCGATGCGGCCCACGCCGAAGATGATAATCACAATCACCAGCACGATGAGCAGTTCGGGCGCGCCAATACCAGGCATGTTTTCATCCTCCCGGGCAATGCCCCGTTTGTCAACAGCATTTTGTTGACGACATTATAACATAGCCGTGCATGCCTTGTAAGCTCAGACCCTCAACGCCGCTGAGCCTCAGCACTGCTGAGCCTCAGCGCTGCCGCCAGAAACGCTCAGCCGGCTGACCCTGCCCGACAGCGTCGGCATACGCGCGCAGGCGCTGCGCCGCCTCGTCATCATCTCGATAAAATGTGCTGATTTGCGAACGATGACACAGGAAAGCGTTGATCTTTGCAGCCAGCGCAGCCTCACTCAATTCGACCACTTCCGATCGCCATTCGGCCTCCCGCGCGTCTGGCGCAGGCCCCCAGACGTGCTGCATCCGATCGGGATTCTCCGCGTAAGGATAGTCTTCGTAGTAGTCTAGATCGATCTTCAAGCGTTCGGCAGCGGCGCGCACGATCACGTGATCGACATGTTGACCCGCCGTCAGCGGCACAAACACGCGCACGCTGGACCCGGCCAGCCGCAACTTGGATTGCAGCGCCTCGGCTACCCGCCCGATGATGTCGGACTCGCGCATCGGACCAAAGATCGCCTCTTCCGAATCGTACAGACAGCGCTGAGTTAAAGGTTCGACCCGATAGACTGCATCGGCGAAGGGCAGCTGGATCAGCATCGCGCCCAACTGGTCGCACGCGGCTCGATCTTCGTCACGGCGCGCGGCGGGCGCAGCGTCGCTCAATTGCCAACGCTGATGCAGCCCGCGCGCAAATTCGGACAACGGCGCGCCGATCGGCCGATCACCCCCGAAGAGCGTGAGTACGATCGGGCGATAGCCGTTCTCGGCCAGCCGATAGATCGTTCCGCCGCACGACAACACCGCGTCGTCGGGAGGCGGCGACAGGAAGATCGAGCGCGGACTGGACGGCGGCGCGGG
>JACRBO010000863.1 GCA_016219235.1 Chloroflexota bacterium | reverse complement strand
CCTGGAAGCATTAGCATGGAGTTACCTGGGGGATTCCGCAAGAGCGCAGGCTGCTTATCGGGTGGTGATTCAAGACTATGCGGACACGGGATGGAGCGCACTGGCCCAGTCAAGAATCAAGTAACAACTGTTTGACGCCGCTGCAGTTACTGCTTATAATCGCCATAGATGCCGGGCCCATAGCTCAATGGTTAGAGCAGCGCTCTCATAAAGCGTTGGTTACAGGTTCGAGACCTGTTGGGCCCACCAAATAAAGTAGGGGCGCGGTAATCGCGCCCCTACTTTTTCTTTCCAAAAATCTTCAACCACTCGTCCACTTCTTCCGGGCTTAATCCACCATCGGCTGATGCTTTGGTGCGCCGCTTCTTTTGGGGTGTTGGCGCTGACGTTGCAGGTGGTGATGCTGAAGGCGGCGGCACCGGCAGATTGGTCTGCGGCACGTCGCCAAAGATCGCCAGCCACTCATTCAAATCGTCGTCGCTCAGGCTGCTCTTCTTGCGCGGTTCAGTCGGCGCGCTCGCCAACGGCAGTGGCGCGGAACGCGGCGGCGGTGCGGGCGTCTCGTCTTGCTTCACATCGCCGAAGATATTCAGCCATTCATCCACATCGGCCTGGCTGACTTCGGCCTCAACGGGTGCTGATGCTTTGCCTTTGGCCGGAGGCGGCGGAATCAGCCGTTTCACAAAATCCGGCGACGACCACACGATCAAATGACGGCGCGCGGCGGCCACCTGCACTTCGCGATCGGATGACACGACGATCCATTCGCCCGGCTTCTTCAACTCGCGGATGCGCTCCATCAACACCCGATCGGCGATCGTGTGCGATCCGGCGAAGACAGCCGTCACACCTCCGCCCGACAGTTCGTTCGACTTGCCGCCCGGCGATCCCGAATCGAACACGACGATAATCTTCGCGCTGCGACGTGCGGCATACTTGCGCAGCAGCACGATCAGTTTCTGCTCGTCATCCAGATCCGCCAGCGACAGACCCGGCGTCTGCGCGATCAGGTTGTGGCCGTCGATGAGAAGTTGCTGCACAATGAAAACCTTTGAGGCACGAAGCAAGATGCAGGATGCACGATGCAGAGCCAATCTTGCCTCCTGCATCGTGCGTCCTGCATCGCCTGTTTCAGCCCGGCAATTTCTGCAAGTTGGCAAAGCTCGCCAGCAGGCGCTTGATGCCCGCCTTCTTGAACGCTACCGTCACTTCCTCGTCGTTGCGTTCGATGCGCGTCTCGATCACGACACCTTCGCCGAACGTGGCATGCTTCACGCGCTGCCCGGCGCGAAACGCCGGCTGGCGCGTCGGGGCGGGCGGGGGTGGCGGAGCCGATCGGGATGCAGACACACCACGAGACGCGGGTGCGTCCCACACCGAGGCTCTAATCGCCGCGGCTTCCTTCGGTTTCACACCGGCGTATGAACCTGTGCCGCTGATCAACTGCTTCGGAATGTCGTTCAGGAAACGCGACGGGATGCTGACATCGCTGCTGCCCCACATCGTGCGGCGGAAGGCATACGTCAGGAACACGCAATCTTTCGCGCGCGTAATGCCCACATAGCACAGGCGGCGCTCCTCGGCCATTTCGTCCGGGTCTTCCAGCGCGCGTGAATGCGGCAGCAGCCCATCCTCCAGGCCGGTGATGAACACGATCGGAAATTCCAGCCCTTTGGCCGCGTGCAGCGTCATCAACACCGGCGCATCGACCTGATCTTTCAACGAATCGACATCCGCCACCAGTGCCACATCTTCAAGAAACTCGGCCAGCGGATCATCGCCCACTAAATGCGTGTACTCGGACGCGACGTTGCGCAATTCCTTGACGTTGTCCAGCCGATCCTTGCCTTCTTCCGTGCCGTCGTCCACGTACTGGCGATAACCGGAGTCCTTCAGAATAAGGTCAATCAATTCGGCCACGTTCTGGCCGCGCTGAGCGGAATCAATCCACCGATCGATCAGCTGCGCGAACCCGACCAGCGCCTGGCGGGCTTTCGGCGTAAGGCCCGGCAAGTTGGTGGCATTGGGCGAATTCAATTCGCTGATGAGTTGATAGAGTGTTTGATTCTTCTGCCGCGCCGCCGCATCCAACGCCTCGATGGTCTTCGCGCCGATGCCGCGCGCCGGCACATTGATCACGCGCGCCAGACTCACCGCGTCGTGCGGATTGTGCACCAGCCGCAGATAAGCCAGCACGTCCTTCACTTCACGGCGCGAATAGAAGCGTGTGCCGCCCACCAGGCGGTACGGCAAACCCGATCGCACGAAGGCATCCTCGATGGCGCGGGACTGCGCGTTGGTGCGATAAAACACTGCGAAATCCGATAGAGTATGCTCCTTCGAGCGGATCATGCGCTGGATCGTCTCGACCACGTACTGCGCCTCGTCGTCCTGATTGTAAGCCTCGTAGATCGACACGGACGCGCCACCCGATCGTTCGGTAAACAGATTCTTGCGGGTACGATGGGTGTTCTTATCGATCACGCCGCGCGCCGCGTCGAGGATGGTCTGCGTCGAGCGATAATTCTGCTCCAGCACAATCTCCGTCAACTTCGGATACTGTTCGCGGAAGCGCTGGATATTGCGGAAATCTGCGCCACGCCATTTATAAATCGACTGGTCCTCGTCCCCGACGCAGAAGATGTTGTGCCGCTGCGCCGAGAGCAGTTTCAGCATGGCGTACTGTGCGGTGTTGGTGTCTTGAAACTCGTCGACGAGCAGATGCTGATAACGTTCCTGGTAGCGAGCAAGGACGTCCGGGTGCTGATCGAGCAGGCGCACGACTTCCAGTAACAGATCGTCGAAGTCCAGGCCGTTGCTCTGGCGCAGCAGGGCCTGATAGCGCGGATAGATGCGGCGGATCATCTCGTGCCAGTAGGTGGGCGGCTTGTACAGTTCGGGCGTGATCAGTTCGTTCTTGGCCGTCGAGATGGCGTTGAGCACCGTCGAGGGCTTGTACTTCTTGTCGTCGATGTTGAGTTCAGTCAGTACCTTCTTGACGACCTGCTGTTGATCGTCGGCGTCGAAGATCACAAAATCGCGGCCCAGGCCAATCTCCGGCGCATCGCGCCGCAGCCAGCGGGCGCAGATGGCGTGAAACGTGCCCAGCGTCAGCTCGCCGGCGCGCGCCACGCCCAGAATCTTATCGAGCCGTTCGCGCATCTCGCGGGCGGCTTTGTTGGTAAACGTCACCGCCAGAATCTGGCGGGGCCACACTTTGCGCTGCTCCACCAGATACGCCACGCGATGCGTCAGCACCCGCGTCTTGCCGGAGCCAGGCCCCGCGAGGACAAGCACCGGCCCATCGGGCGCTTCCACCGCACGTGCTTGCTGGGGATTGAGACCGTGAAGCAAATCCATGGACGTCACCTGAAGAAAAGTGATCGAGATTGTACCACACAGAAAAAGCGAATCAGCGAATTTGCGAACGACTTGCGCTCGCCTCTTCGCTGATTCGCTGAGTCTACGCCGCTTGATACAACTCCACTAACACGCCGCTGGTACTGCCCGGATGTACAGAGGCGATCTGCTTACCCCCGCGCCCGTCGGCGTGTGGTACAGCCGGAATGTGACGCCGGTGTTGTCGTTGATGGGTTGCCGGGCAGTATAGTTCAACAGGCCCTGATAACTGATCGTGCCCGGCACGGCGTCCGACGTAGTGTGTGGCGACCCTGGCGCGGCGCAGGCGCGATCGGTAAACAGCCTTGATGCCATCAAGATCGGCGTGCCGATGTTTGGAATGAAGTAGCAAACCCAACGTGCTGAAAAGACGTGCTGCATGGAACGCGTCCTGAGCAAGGGTCTGTGTTATAATTTTTTACAGGAGCAAGCTCATGACGACTGTTGCCCTGCCTCAATCTTCACCACTTGAATACCGCACCGAGCATCCGCACGTGACGCGTGTGGAAGGTGTGGCGATGCTGCGTGACACGCGCCTGGCCGTGCGTCTGATCGCTCAACAATATCGCGTGGGTGACAGTGTGGACGACATCTTGCATACCTACCCTCACCTGAGCGCTACGGCCGTGCACGACGCCATTAGTTACTACCTCGATCACCGCGCCGAGATTGAACAGGAGATTGCTGCCCACCGCGTCGAGTACATCTTGGCCCAGACCGGCGCGCAGGTGAACGAGCGCGGTTTCATCACCTTCCCTGCTGCCGATCATGACTGATCCTGCGCGACTGTTCATCGCACTGTATACAGACGAAGACATCACCAGCGAATTAGCCCCGGCACTGCGCGAACGCGGTTTTGAAGCTCAAAGCGCCGCAGAAGCAGGTTTGTTGCGCGCTGAGGATGCTTCCCAATTGGCCCACACCGCGAACAATGGTTTTACTCTCCTGACCTGCAACGCCGCACATTTCCTGAAGCTGGCCCAGCACTATGCTGAAACCGGCCAATCACACGCGGGTATCATCATCTCATCGGAACAATACAGCCGTCGCCGCTTTGGCGAATTGCTGCGCCTGACCTTGCGCGTACTAAATACCTTGAGTGCTGACGACGTCCGCGACACGGTGATCTATCTTCAGCAGGTTAAGTGATACCGCGCTGCCCGGCAGAGCGCTTTACTTGCACCAGATGATAATGCTGCGTTCAAACGTCCGGCCGCAGGCGCAAAGGTAACTGAGACACGTACAGCGAACCAGTTCTGTAACTGACTTGTACCATACGCAAAAGCGAATCAGCGAATGATGATCATTCGCTGTTTCGCTTTTGCGCTGACTCGCTGATTTTACGCCGCTTGATACAACTCCACCAACACCCCGCTCGTGCTGCCCGGATGCACAAACGCGATCTGCTTGCCGCCCGCGCCGACGGTCGGCGTCTCGTTGATGAGCTTAATGCCCTTCGCCTTCAACTGCGCCAACGTCGCGTGGATGTCGTCCACTTCGATGCAGATGTGATGCATGCCGGGGCCGCGTTTGGCCAGATACTTCGCCACGCCGCTGGTCTCCGTCGTCGGCTTCACCAGTTCGATTTCGCTGCCGCCTGTGGGCAGAAACGCCACGATGGATTGCTGCTCGGCCACTTCTTCCAGGTGCGTCATGTCCATGCCCAGCGCATCGCGCCAGAAATTCAAGGCGCTCTCTATGTCGTCTACCACCACAGCGATGTGATCGATTAGTTTGACAGTCATGATGTCTCCGTGATAGGTGACTGGTAATTGGTTGACTGGTAACCGGTCAACTGATTACCGATTGACTAATCGACCAGCTACTCGTCACTCGTTAGATTAGATTCCCACGTTCGGCTGATACTCGCCAAACACGCCGCGCAGGGTATGACAAATCTCGCCCAGTGTCACGTCGCCGTCCACACACGCCACGATGTAGGGCATCAAGTTATCCGTACCGCGTGCCGCGCCTTCGAGCTGGGTGCGCAGTTCACTCACGCGGGCGTTATCGCGCCTCTGGCGCAGTTCGGCCAACTTCCGGCGTTGTTCGGCTTCGATCGACGTATCGATCTTCAAGCGCGACAAATGCAGATCGGCCTGCGTCTGGAACTGATTCATGCCCACCACGATCTGCTCGTTGTGCTCGACGGCGCGTTGATAGGCATAGGCTGCATCGCCGATTTCGCCCTGTACGAAGCCGGCCTCGATGGCCCGGAGGGCGCCACCCAGCTGATCGATGCGGTTGATGTACGCCATTGCTTGTCGTTCGATCTCATCGGTCAGGTGTTCGATCACATATGACCCCGCCAGCGGATCGATCGTATCGGCCACGCCCGATTCGTGCGCGATGATCTGCTGTGTGCGCAACGCGATCTGCACGCTCTCCTCGGTGGGCAGCCACAACGCCTCATCGCGCGAGTTGGTGTGCAGCGATTGCGTGCCGCCCATGACAGCCGCCAACGCTTGCAGCGTTACGCGCACCACGTTGTTTTCCGGCTGCTGCGCCGTCAGCGTCGAGCCGCCCGTCTGCGTGTGGAAGCGCAGCTTCAGCGAATTGGCTTTCTGCGCGCCAAATCGATCGCGCATGATCGTCGCCCACAGCCGCCGCGCCGCGCGGAACTTGGCGACTTCTTCCAGGAAATTATTGTGCGCGTTGAAGAAGAATGAGAGTTGCCCGGCGAAGTCGTCGACGTTGAGGCCGGAATCGATCGCGGCCTGCACATACGCGATCGCATTCGCCAGCGTAAAGGCCACTTCCTGCACGGCGGTCGAACCCGCTTCGCGAATGTGATAGCCGCTGATGCTGATCGTGTTCCAGTGCGGCACTTCCAGCGCGCAATACTTGAAGATGTCCGTGATCAGGCGCATCGCCGGGCCGGGCGGATAAATGTACGTGCCGCGCGCGATGTACTCTTTCAAGATGTCGTTCTGGATCGTGCCGCGCAGTTCCTTCGGCGCCACGCCCTGCCGCTTGCCCACCGCGATGTACATCGCCAGCAGCACTGACGCGGGCGCGTTGATCGTCATGCTGGTGCTGACTTTGCCCAGCGGAATCTGATCGAACAAAGTCGCCATATCATGAATCGACGAGATGCTCACGCCAACCTTGCCCACTTCGCCTTCGGCCATCGGGTCGTCGGCGTCGTAGCCGATCTGCGTGGGCAGATCGAAGGCGACCGACAGGCCCGTCTGCCCCTGATCGAGCAGGAAGCGATAGCGTCGATTGGACTCCGCCGCGCTGGCGTAGCCCGCATACTGGCGCATCGTCCAGAAGCGGCCGCGATACATCGTCGGTTGCACGCCGCGCGTGAACGGAAATTCACCGGGCGCGCCCAGCGTCCGATCAGTGTCGGCGGCGACATCGGCTGCGGTGTAGAACGGCTTGAGTTCAATGTCCGAAGAAGTTGCGAAGCGAGGCTTGCGTTGAGTTTCGGGCTTAGCCATAAATCATCTTTCGTAACGGCAAATTTAGTTCCATTTTCCCGCCAGCCGTGATGATCGGCAAGTGATAATCGGCGCAGAACAAAGTGATTGACATCACGGTTACGCCAGAATCACCAACACCTGGTGCTGTTCCACGTTCTGACGCGGCACAACCTTGATGGAGGCAACCGTGCCGTCGCGCGGGGCCTTGAGTTCGTTTTCCATCTTCATCGACTCCAGCACGACCACGGTCTGGCCTTTCTTAACGGTCTGCCCGTCACTCACGGGCACCGCCACGATCAGGCCCGGCATCGGCGATTTGATCGCCACTTCGCCCGAGTGCGCGGCCGAACCCCCAACCGTCTGCGTCAAACGCCGGGCGCGCTCATCCTGCACCTGCGCGCCATACAACCGGCCATTGAGCAGTACGTTCACGTCGTCGCCGGCCAGTTCAACCAATGCCTCGTGCGAACGATGTTTGATCAACAGCGAGTAGGTCACGTCGTCGATGGCGCGCAGATCGATCGGGCAGGTTTCGCCGTCGATCGTGACTTCGCCCTCCCGATTGATCTCGATCACGTAGGTGTGATCGTTGATGGTCGTCGCGTATTTCAACGCTGCATCCTTTCCCAGCGCGCCGCCCATTTCCAGTTGCTGGTATCGCGCTCGTTGCGCCGCACCACCTGCGTCGCCTGCTGGCCCTGATGATGCGCCACCAACGTCGCCATCAGCGCTGCCACGCGCTCGTCTTCCGGCGAGATTTCCTCGTCCATCGAGAAACGCTCTTCGACAAACGTGGTGTCGAAGTGCCCGGCAAAGAAGCGGTGACTCGCCATCATCGCTTGATGAAACGGAATGTTGGTCTTCACGCCGACGATGCGATACTCCGACAGCGCGCGCCGCATCCGCAAGATGGCCTCCGCGCGCGATTCGCCCCAGCAGATCAACTTGCCGATCAGCGAATCGTAATACGGCGTGATTTCGAAGCCTTCGTACAGCCCGCTGTCGATGCGGACGCCGGGACCGGTGGGCCGATCGAGCCGCGTGATCTTCCCGGTCGAGGGCATGAAGTTATTGAACGGGTCTTCGGCATTGATGCGGCACTCAATCGCCCAGCCTTTTTGCCGGATGGTGCGCTGTTTCAAGCGCAGCGCCCGGCCGCGCGCAATGCGAATCTGCTCTTTCACGATGTCCACGCCCGTCACAGTTTCGGTGATGGGATGCTCGACCTGCAAGCGCGTGTTCATTTCGAGGAAATAGAAATTGCCTTCTTTATCAAGCAGAAACTCGATCGTGCCGGCGTTGTGATAATTCACCGCCTGCGCGGCCTTGACCGCCACCGTGCCCATGCGCTCGCGCAGCTCGGCATCGACGGCGGGCGACGGCGACTCCTCGATGATCTTCTGATGGCGGCGTTGAATCGAGCACTCGCGTTCACCGAGATGGATGACGTTGCCATGCGTGTCGGCCAGCAGTTGAATCTCGATGTGGCGCGCGCCCTGCACCAGTTTCTCCAGATAGACCGAGCCGTCGCCAAACGCCGATTCGGCTTCACGCCGGGCCGACGCCAACGCGCCGGGCAGTTCGTCCATGTTCTCGACGCGCCGCATGCCTTTGCCGCCGCCGCCAGAGGTCGCTTTGATCAGCAACGGAAAACCAATCGAAGGCGCGATGGACATGATCTCGTCGTCATGCAGGCCGCCTTCGCCTTCGGTGCCGGGCACCACGGGCACGCCCGCCTTTTGCACCGTCGCGCGCGCCACGGCTTTGTCGCCCATCGCCGCGATGGCTGACGGTTTCGGCCCGATGAAGATCAGGTTGTTGTCTTCGCACGCCTGCGCAAAGTCTT
>JACRBO010000877.1 GCA_016219235.1 Chloroflexota bacterium | reverse complement strand
TGGTTCGACATCATCAGCAAGATGCTGCCGCCCGCCATTCGCGGCCGGGTGCTGGGCTGGGCGCAGGCGCTGGCCTTTATGCTGCAATTCGGGGTCTCGTTTCTGGTGGTCTGGGCGCTGAGCACGAACGGGCCGGTGTTTCCAGGCAACTACGCGCTGCTGATGGGCCTGGCCGGGTTGGCGCTGATCACTTCAACGACCTCGCTGCTGTTCTATGGCGAACCGCCCGGCGATGTGAGCAACAACGTGTCCGGGCAGTTAAGCATCAGTGCGCACGCGAAACACATCCTGAAAAACGATCGCGCGTTTCGCCGGAGCTCGATCGCGCGGGTATTGAGCGGCGGCATCGCGCTGGCCATTCCGTTTTATTCCGTGCACGCCATCCGGCAGCTGGCTCTGCCCGAGAATTTGCTGGGCATCTTCCTGGCGGCGCAGACCATCGGCGGCGTGGTATCGGCGCTGATCACCGGCGCGATCAGCGAGCGCCGCGGTTCGCGGATCGTCATTCGCATCACGCTGCTGCTGGCAATGGTGCCGCCCGCGCTGGGCGTGCTGCTCAACCTGATCGGGCCGGGCGGCGGCGCGGTTTTGACCATCGGCAACATACTGATCTTTGCCGCCATCGGCGCGACGGACGGCTCGTTTTTGCTGGGCTTTTTGCAGTACATCATGGAGATTGCGCCCGACGTGGAACGCACCGCTTACACCGGCCTCGCCAACACGATCGGCGGCGTCACCGTCGTCGCGTCGTTGATCGGCGGCGTGCTGCTGCAAGCCACGTCGTATCCGGTGTTGTTCATCGCGGCGGCGCTGGGTCCGGCGATCGGGCTGATTGTGGCGTGGGGGTTGCCGGCGAGTGGTGATCGGTAATCGGTGATTGGTCAACCGGTAACCAGTCAACTGGTCAACCAGTTACCGATTAACCGATTACCGATTGACCAATTACCCCATCCTCGCTCAGCGAAGTATCACGGGCAAGAACGCACGATAGATCATGCCTTGATATTCATACGCGCCGATGTCGAAGCCTGCTCCAATTGGGCGCGGATTGCCGTCGAGATCGGTGTAGACGCCCGCATCGATGCCGTGATCAATCGCGGCTGAATCGAGGGCGAGATGATAGTCATCGTGCGCGGGATCGACGAAGCGCGGATCGCCGATGAGGGAGTGTGCGCCGTTCGTCACGCCAACGGTATTGGTGAGGTTGCCGTAGTAGAGATTGTAGTCTTCGGTAACGAGGCCGCCGGTGTTGCTGATGCCGATTGTGTGATTGGCGATGAGGGTGTTGGTGAGATTGAGCGTGCCTGCTGCAATCGCAATGGCTGACGTTGAAGAGGAGGGCACGTCAGCGATAGTGGTATGCAAGATGGTGACGGTATCGTTGGTCTCTAGATACAGGGCCGCCCCGCCAACAGTAGCGGAATTACGGCTGAATAGGGTGTTCACAATCCGCCCTTCGCGGGCCGGGCTAGACTCGGTGCGACTATAAAAAAATGCGCCACCGCTCAAGCTGGCCGAATTGCTAATGAATTGGCTGTTGGTCATTGTAACCGGGCCATCGACGTACAATCCGCCGCCGTCGCCTAGCGTCGAGTTGTTGATGAAAACCGAGTTATCCACTACCAGGTTGTTTGGAAAGCCCGACAGGAGGAAGCCGCCGCCCTTGCAGATCGTCATCCGGCAGCGATTGCCTTCAAACCGACTATTCACGATGGTCGCCTCGGCGCTGAAGTATGCGCCGCCGCCGCCATCGCCAGTATAGAAAGAATAACCATCCGTTGTATTGCTGATAAATTGGGTGTTGCTGATCGATCCCGAAATGGCCCTAACCCCGCCACCAGCGGAGATGCTGGAATTGCGTTCAAAGTATCCGTTCGTAATGGCGACTGAATACGCCGTTAGCCCTCCGCCCCAGACGCCGGTGTTGCTGATAAACGCCGAGTCCGTAATGATGGCCTCATATGCCCACAGGCCGCCGCCGCCATAGGCGAAGGAGTTATTCTCAAACACGGATTCGCTGACAATCGCACGTCCTGATACATATGCACCACCCCCATAGACCAGTCCTTCAGGTGTGGCCGTGTTACTGAGAAAACGCGTGCGCTGCATGCTCACATCCACCGGATCATGATAGCGGGGTGTCGCTAAGCCGGCTCCCGTTTGCGCCATGTTGTGGATGAAGTCCGTATCCTCAAGTTGAAGTGCGGCATTAGCCAGACAACCGCCACCTTCATAAGTGGCAGTATTGTCGCGCAATGCTACGCTTCGCAGAGTCAGCGGACTTCCGTCATCGTTGAACAAACCGCCTCCAGTCGCCGCGGTATTGCCATTGATTTGAATGCTATGCAGAAGGGGCTGAGCCTGGTCCAACACCGCAATGCCGCCCCCACAGCCATCGGGGCATGAATACCCATTTGCGACGTTGCCGCCCGTAAACGTCAGCCCCGAAATCACAACGGAGTTGCTGATCGTCGCGCCGGTCACCGTTAGTACGCGTTGCCCTGCAACCGCGTGAAGGATCGTCGTGTCGGAGTTGACGCCGGTCAGCGAGACGGGCTTGCTGAGCGTGGTGCTTTGGGTGTAGAGGCCGCTGGCGATCAGGACTTGATCGCCGTCATTCGCCACATCGATGGCGTGCTGTACGGTCGCGCAGGGCGATAATTGATCGAGACACAGGTTGCTGGCGTCGTCGCCTGTGGTGGCGACATAGCGCGTGTCGCCCATAAACTCGTACGCGCCGATGTCGAAACCCGCGCCGTGCGGTCGGAGATTGCCGTCGAGATCGGTGTAGACACCCACATCGATACCGTGATCAATCGCGGCTGAACCAAAGGCGAGGTGATAGCCATCGTGGGCGGGATCGACGAAGCGCGGATCGCCTACGAGGGAATGCGCGCCGTTCGTGACGCCAACAGTGTTGGTGATATTGCCGTAGAAGAGGTTGTAGTCTTCGGTGACGATACCGCCCATCCGCTTGATGGCGATCGCGTGATTGGAAATAATTGAATTGATAACTTCGAGATTACCGCTACCATTAACTATGGCGGCTTTTTCGCTGCTGATCACACCATCGATGGTCAGATGAAGCAGACTAACGTCGCCAGCTGTCATGACAGTCAAATCTGTGCCATTGTTCCCTGCAGCATTATTGGCAAAGCGGGTGTTGACAAGCCGACCCGTGCCACCAGCTTGATAAACAGCACCGGCACTCCGTGTTGCTTGGTTGCGTGTAAATTCTGTCGCCGTCAATTCTAGAGTGCTACTTGCAAAGAGTCCACCTCCGTCTCCATTTTGACTAACATTGTGGTCGAACTGTCCGTTGCTCAGTGAGAGTGGCCCGTAGATGTATATCCCGCCGCCACTTCGGGCTGAGGTGTTATCGACAAAATCACTATTGGCGAT
>JACRBO010000862.1 GCA_016219235.1 Chloroflexota bacterium | reverse complement strand
CCCGAAACCGATCATACCCACGAGTCGTAGAATGAACTCAACGCTCATAAGACCTCTGCCTTCCCCGCGAGACTAATAAAAATGAGCGCACGTATGGCCGTGCACTCATTTCCGTGGTCAATCGCGCTAAGCTGATGATACTTGCCCGATGGGGTTGCGCCGGAATGAGTGCCCATGAGAAAAGAATAAACTCGGCGATCCGGCTTGGCCTACCCGATCGATCGCACTCCGGCAACAACTTGCGGGCATGGTAACATACCCAATGTCAAAAGTCAACATTTGCCCAAATCTACGGGGCAGCCGACCGCTTAGGTCATTTTAGCAAGCCGGTCAGCGTCGCCAGCAAGGCAGTCAGCGCGGGCGGCTCGCCCGGCTCGCCCGGCGCGGCGTCCAGCGTTGTCACCGTTCTAGTCACCCCGTCCAGGGCGATAGTGAGGGTGTGTGTGAATCGATCACAGCAGGTGTTCGCCGGAATGTACGACGCCTTCAGATCCGCCTGATTGACTGCGCGCAGCGCGCCGATGAGCTGCGCAACTTGATCGGGCGTCAACTGCCGATCGGTTCCCGGTCCCCGCCCGGTATGCGTCACCCGCCCCGTAGCCTCGAATGTCCAGATCTCATCAAAGCCGCCGATGCCGCCCTCTCGCTGATACTGCAGGACAATGCCGGTTAATATGGGTGATTCTAACGGCGACGCGCCCGGCTGAACCAAACTGGCGCAACCCGCCAATCCGATCAAGATCAACACCCCGATAATTCCTCGTTCGATCACACGCATCCTGTAACCTCCACCCCTAAGACGACCGGGGTGCTGAAATGTTCCCTAACCTAACGGTCTTTCTTCTTCTGATCAAGTGCCACTTTCGCCAACTTCACAGCGATGTTTGCGCCGGGCACAATCATGCCGATCGTGTCCGCGCCGATGTCAAACAGGGCGTCGCGCGTGATATTGAGGCTCAGCGCCGGCCGCAGCGATTTGGCATTCCGCATCTCGCCCGTGACCCCGTCGAACTCGGCGACCGCCGTTTTATCCTTGGGCCTCCAGCGGAACTCAAACGCATAAATCGGGCGATAGTACAGATCGATCGTTTCGACGGCGACGCCTTCTTCAAACACGATGTCAGCCTGCAGCGGTTTCATCATGGGCTGCAGGGCCTGCCGCACCACATACGACGCGCGGATTTCCGGCGGCACAATGATGGCCGATTCGCGCCCCGTGAAGGACGTCAGATCGGTCACCTCGAATTTAGCGCCGTCGATCAGCGCCGCCAGATCGATCTTCTCGCCCGACAGTCCGTCCAGAAAAATCTGCTGACGTTCTTCGTCGCGGCAGTGCTCCACGGCTGTCACCGTGAACGATCGATTGACCACTGGATAATCCGTGTCGTGCAGCGTCAGGGTTTGCACTTCGGGGCCGGTGACCGGCACGCTGAACTTGCGCGTGCGATCGTACACTTGCCGCAGCGAACACGCCACATGCCAGAACGGCTCGAAGCGTTTCTGCGTCGCCAGCAGTTCCACCTCTTCCGATTTGGGGCGCTGCAACAGCGCGCCCAGCCCGCCCCCAAACACGTTAGTCCGGCGATCCATCGCCCGCGCCCGCGCCTGCTCGGCTGTCAGTTTCTCCGTCAGCGCAAAGATGCGCTGTTCTGCCAGTTGAATGTCCATAGCTGCCCCCCGTTCAAAACACCGCGCCTGATGGATGTGCTGCGCCATCAGGCGCTAATTTGCCTCGTTGCTGCCCTCAGCCGACCTCAGCGCAATCTACGGCACCAGCTGCACGTTGCCCGCCGCCGCCGGAATCAGCGAGGTGACGGTCTCGGTATTGATGTCGAACAGGCTTTCGCGCGTGATGTCCTTGTCGCTCTTGGTATGCAGGGCCTTGCCGCTGATCATCGCCCCGGTCACTGCGTCAAACTCGGCCACGCCCGTCTTGTTCTTGGGCTTCCAGGCGAATTCAAAGGCATAGATCGGGTGGAAGTACAGATCGAGTAACGGTGAGTAATGATACAACAAATAATATTACCGGTGATGCAACTTATGAAACTTGGCTTAAACTTTCTGCATCAACATATCTTGACGGAGGAACCAATTGGCATCTTTTTTCAAATGAAACGTATCAGGCTTCAGGAATGCTTGTTCGGGTGGATGGTGGAACTGGTAAATTGTATTACCGAAGTAACCAAGCAAGCGCTTCTACCGATACTACATCAAGCACGGTGCTGGATAACAATAAATGGTATCATGTTGCGGTTGTTAAATCAGGCACTACAGTTACCTTCTATGTCAATGGTGTTGCCACTGGATATGCAAGTGGCTCAGGCACCGTGACCAACCCAGTAACCACTGCCAATGCCATGACTCTAGGATCT
>JACRBO010000861.1 GCA_016219235.1 Chloroflexota bacterium | reverse complement strand
CAATCGAGGGTGTGGCAAGCACGAGCGGCGTTGGCCGCCGGTCAGTATCAATTGCTGATCAGCGCTTATCCGCAGGCGCAGGTTACTTTGCAGCGGGCCGCTGATCTGGCGCAACAGGCCGGTGATGACGCGGCGCAAGTGGCCGCGGGGCAAGTGGCGGCGCTGATCGCGGCGCAGTGCGCGCTGGCCGATGTGGCCGTGCAACAGGGTCACTTCGATGCGGCGCAGGCGGCATTAAAACTGGCCGATCAACTGGCCGGCTCGCAGAGTAATCGATCGGTGTTGGTCACAGCGTTGCGCGCGGCGAGTGGGGCATCGTTTGCGAAACAAGACTTCGACGCAGCGCACGCGGTGGCGACGCAGATGCTGGACGTGTGTCGCACGCTCGGCGATCGGGAAGGCGAGGCGGATGCGCTGGCGCGGTTGGCCGCGGTGGCCGCGCGGCGTTATCAAGTGCAGACGGCGCGCCAACTCTACGCGGAAGCCGAACGACTGTATAACGCGCTGGGCAAGCGGCAGGGCCAGGCGGCCGTGATGGTGAATACGTCGATGTTGCTGGTAGGGCGGTTGGGCCGCTATGCCGAGGGGCTGACGTTGACGCGGCAAGCCGACGCCATCTTCCGTGAACTGAACGATGTGCGTGGTCAGGCGATCTGCGCTTTGAATGAAGGCATGATTACGCTGTATCTGGGAGACTACGCGGCTGGCCGGACGGCTTCGCGGCGCGGGCTGGAACTGGCGCGCCAGATGAACAGCCGCCTGATGGAAGCGAATGCGCTGGCGAACCTGGGGGCGGCTGAGCGCGAGTTGGGTAATCTGCCGCAAGCCATCGCACATATGGAAGCGGGGCTGGCGATCCGCCGCACGCTGGGCCAGCCCGCCGAATTAGGGACCGACCTGTGCGACCTGACAGTGGCCTATTGCCGTCACGGCGACCTCGCTGCGGCGCAGCGCACGACTGCTGAGATGTTGAAGTTATACGCGCAATCTGAAGCCAGCATGATGCATCCGCAGTATATTTTGTGGGCGGCGGCGCAGACCTATCGAGCCGTGGGTGATGAGGCGCGCGCGCAAGACCTGCTGCAACGCGCCGCCGACGTGATGCGACAGCGCATCGCCGACATTCCCGAAGCTGAATCACAGTCCTCATATTACGAACTCCCCTTCAATCGCCAGATCGTGGCCGCTGTTGAGCGGCAGGTGTGGCCGGGATGAATGGACAATGCACAATGCACAATGCATAATGCATAATGCCTCGCGCAGTGTATGTCGAACTGATCCCTGATCCCCGCTTTGGACGCTTTCTGGACGCGGTCTGTTGTATGCTGGACGGTGAGGCATAACCCAACGAGACTGCGGATTTTTTCATGACCATCAAACGGATCGATCACGTGTTTATGGTGCGCCTGTGGGCCGAGACTACGGGGGAATCAGCCCAGCCTGACTGGCGCGGGATGGTTGAACACGCAGCCAGCGGTCAACGGCGCTATTTCACTTCGCTCGATGATCTGACGGCGTTTCTGCAAGCGCAGCTGGCAACCTCGATCGCGCCACCAGCCGATCGGGATGTGGTGCTGCCGCCCGTGCCCTGTCCGTAAACAGCCGTTTGATCTGAAGCGAGTTCCGTTGTGATCGACGCCCGTGATTCCGTTGGACGACGCCCTTGCTTGCAAGGGACGTCCAGCGGCTGACGACGGCGGACTATCGTCCGCCTGGAGCGTGGAACATACAAGAGTTTTGATCACAGGCCTGGGGAGGACTGCCGTCCTTCGCGGGCCTGTGCGTTTTTCGGAAGACAGCCGCCGTGTTATTTGAAAGTTGATCGGACTTTACGCCGCAGTAATCCATCTAAGGAGACCCAACATGATACGCCGCAGTTTCGTAGTGATCGGAATCGTAAGTGTGTTGTTATTGGCGCTGTTTAGCGTGGTGTACGCGCAGGATGCCGGGCCGCAGGCAGTGGATGCGCCACAGGCCGCTCTGGGCACGGCCTTCACGTATCAGGGGCAGTTGAAGAGCGGCGGGGCCGGTGTGAGCGGCTCGTGCGAGATGGCTTTTCGATTGTACGACGCGGCTACGGTGGGCAATCCAGTGGGCGGGCCATTGACGCAGACGGTCGCCGTAAACGAGGGCTTTTTCACGGCCCAGCTGGACTTTGGCGCGAGCGCCTTCGACGGGCAGGCGCGCTGGCTGGAGATCACCGTGAAGTGTGCGAGCGATGCAGCCTTCACCACGCTGTCGCGGCAGGCGTTGACGGCTGCGCCGTATGCGCTGGCGCTGCCAGGACTGCGCACAGAGCCAAACGCCACCAGCCCGAACATCATCGGCGGCTACAGCGGCAACTGGATCACGGCCAGTGTGTATGCCGCCACGGTCGCGGGCGGTGGGGAGAATACGCGCGCGAATCGCGTGACGGACAACGGCGGCACGGTGAGCGGCGGCGTGGGCAATCAGGCGGGCGACAACGCCGGGACGACCAGTGACCGGACCAATGCCACCGTGGCGGGCGGCTACAGCAACTTTGCCAGCGGCAGCACTTCCACCGTGGGAGGCGGCCTTAACAATGGGGCGACCAATGCCGGAGCGACGGTGGGCGGCGGGTCGTACAACCTTGCCAGCGGCATCCAATCGACGGTGCCCGGCGGGCGCAGCAATACGGCGGCGGGCAGCTATTCGCTGGCGGCCGGGCGGCGCGCTCAGGCCAACGCGAACGGCTGCTTCGTGTGGGGGGACTCGACCGATGCCGACATCGCCTGCAATACGCCCAATCAATTCCTGGTGCGCGCCACAGGCGGCGTAAGCCTGACGACGAGCGGAGCGGGCCTCGCCGTGGATGGCAACACCATCTGGCACGCGGGCAATGACGGCCCCGCTTCAGGCTTGAATGCTGACCTTCTGGATGGACAGCATGGCAGTTATTACCTGGATGCCACTAACATCCAGGCTGGGACGCTGGGCACGAATTATTTCAGTGCTTATGCTGACCTAAGTGATGAAGGATATTTGAACAACAGCGCCAGCACCGATCTTTTGACCCGCGCTCAAAGCGATGGGCGATACTGGATGCTGGGCGGTAACGCGGTTGCGTTCGACACGGTGTTGGGCACCACCAGCAACTATGCGCTGGATATCAGCGTCAACAATCAGCGCGCCTTGCGGCTGGAACCCGAATCCGTATCACCCAACATCATTGGCGGCCATAGCTACAATTACGTGACTATGTTTATGCACGGTGCGACGATTGGGGGCGGCGGCACTAGCAGCAGTCCCAACGAGGTGACCTACAACTTTGGTACGGTGGGCGGGGGGTATGGGAATGTGGCTGGACATCTGGCGACGGTGGGAGGTGGATCGGACAACCTCGCCAGCAAGGAAAAAGCCACGGTGGGCGGAGGCATGGACAACAGCGCCACGGCGGATTTAGCCACCGTCCCCGGCGGATCGAGCGCAGTTGCTGATCATTACGGCCAGTTAGCTTATGCCAGCGGCGGGTTCGGCAGTGTGGCGGGCACCGCGCAAGCCTCGTTGTACGTGATGCGCTATACCACCACCAGCGGCACCAATGGGTATGTCTTACAGCTGGATGGAATCAACCAAATCCTCACCATCGCCGTTAGCCGCACGCTGAGTTTCGACATTCTGGTGGTGGGGCGCACCGAAGCGGGCGAATCGGCCGGCTACCAGATTCAAGGTGTGATCGAGAATGTCGGCGGGACAACGGCTTTTGTCGGCACACCAGCCGTCACTGTGTTGGGCGAGGACGATGCGGCCTGGAATGCCACAGTTGTAACCGACTCTACCGATGCTTTGAAGGTTTTCGTGCAAGGCAACAACGAAACCATCCGCTGGGTGGCGACGGTGCGTACCTCGGAAGTGGCGTGGTGAGGAGGTCATTGATGAAGACAACGCCTGTTCGGCTATCCCATTTCGCGTTTTATGCGGTGTTGTTCGCGGCGCTGCTGGCGCTGCCGGTGTTGGCCCATGCCCAGACGGGCGGCGGCTACGACCTGACGTGGAGCACTATTGATGGCGGCGGGGGCAATGCTACGGGCGGCGCGTACAAGTTGGATGGCACGATCGGCCAGACGGACGCCGGAAGCCTATCGGGCGGCGGATACACCCTGAGCGGCGGATTCTGGGTCGGCGCAGCCGCAGCGACGCTGGACTATCGCGTGTATTTGCCGCTGGTGCTGAGGTAGTCGCATATCGCATATCGCGTATCGCTTATCGCCAATCACCGCTCCATTGGGAGCACGCATATCACTAATCGCTAATCTACACTCGATATGCGATGCGCGATACGCGATATGCGCATTCGTTGTCTGGAGGATACGATGAACCCTATGGAAACAATCGCCCCCGACCTGACCGACCCGCAAGGCGTGGCAGCCAATCGACGGGGAGAGCTAACGCCCGATCAACAGACCAGGTTGGCCAATCCCGTTACTGCCCTGGGCGGCATGAACATTGGCTTTATGGGCTTCAATCTGCTGCGGCAGGCCGCTCACCTGCAGCAAGATTTGCACAGCCCCTGCATTCAAAGCGCCGCCGGACAGCTGGCCCTGGAAGAGCGGGGGTACGTCGCCGACATTTCAGATCGACGCCTGTCGCTGCCGCCCAATCGGGGCCGGCTGCTGCCGGGCGTCACGTATCAGTTCTATTATCTGCCGGAATCCGGGGCGGTATTATCAGCAGAAGAGTTGCAAATACCCGACGAGGCGACGGCCCGCGAACATCTGGCGAATCTTCTGGCGCAGGCCAATCAATTTGATGCCAATGCGCTGACAGCCAATCGGCAGGGACTACTGGCGAAAGAGCAAGCACCCCGCCTGTACAAAACCTTTGTACAGGGCCTGATCTTGAGCGCGATATCCACCGGCGTGACCGCCCTATTCCTGGTCACGTTTCTAGCACCTCCCAATCTGGCGATTGGCATACGCCTACCGGGCGTCGCGTTTGCGGTTCTCTTTGGAGGACTCTTCATCTGGTCCGGGATCAGCCAGACATTGCGGGCCGCGCTCGATCTGATGGCGAATCGGGTCGAGTGCGTTGAAGGACCCGTCCAGAAAAAGATCGAAGTGAGCCGCACGCGCAGCACGCGCGGACACAGGCAGGCCAGCCGCCGCTTTTATTACACGATCGATTCGCGCCGGTTCCAGGTCGACGAGTGCGCCTATCACGCTTTGATCGAAGACCTGCCCTACCGGCTGTATTACACCCCGCGCGGCCAGCGGCTGGTGAGTGTTGAGCCGCTGGCCGGTCCAGCCAGCCGGCAGAGTGGGCGCTGGGCCGCGTGACAAGAACGCCGCTCGCTTTAAGCACAACGTGACTCTTCGAGAAGCAACTGGCCGCAGTAGCTGTTTTCAAAAAGGAGAAATTCATGCTGACTTGTCAAAAGGTTATTCGTGTTCTGATTCTGCTGGCGTTGTTGCTCGCGCCTGTTTCACAGGCGAATGTGCCAGTGTCGCCGGTGATACAGCCGGAGGCGCAGTCCACTCACACATCTGCCTTGCCGCTTGAGGCGCAGACCTCCATCTCGACCGTCATCGGCCGCGATGATACAGCCTATCACCTGCTGCCGCAGGCCGCGGCCGATGAAATCACTGAAACCTATCGGGCCACCAACTCGGCGCAAAACTTGCAGGCGAATTTTACGAGTGAGTCGGCCCTGCTGCAAAGCGGCAATCTGCAATGGGATATGCGCCTGCGCGCCTGGGGCCGCGGGCAGAATTTGTCGCTGCTCGAGGCGGCGGCCTTGCAGGCGACAGCCAATCGGGTGGAGTACGCCTATGCCGGGCTGACCGAGTGGTATATCAACGGCCCGTACGGCTTGCAGCAAGGCTTCACACTGCAACAACCGCCAACGGCTAAGTCAAATAGTGAGCCGCTCGCGCTGAGTCTTGACCTGGGCATTTATCGCGCGCAGCTGGACGCCGATCGCAAGGGCGCGACCTTAGCCGCGGCTGATGGGTCTTCTCTGCGTTACGCGGGTTTGCTGGCTTACGATGCCGACGGCCAACCCCTTGACACCTGGCTGGAACTGGACAGTCACGCCGGGTCATCACTCAACATTCGGGTGGCGGATGCCGGCGCGCGTTATCCCATCACGGTCGATCCGTTGATCCAGCAGGCGAAGCTGATTGCCTGGGGCGCGGCCGGGGATAACTTTGGTTTCTCAGTAGCGTTGAGCATTGACGGCAGCACGGCGCTGATTGGCGCGTATGCGGCGGACGTGGTAACCAAGACCGCTCAAGGCGCGGCCTATGTCTTTGTGCGCGGCGCTGCGACGTGGGACTTGCAGGCCAAACTCACCACCGATCTGGGCTCATCCGATGGGCATGCCAATGATCGCTTTGGTATCTCGGTAGCGTTGAGCAACGATGGCAACACCGCCTTAATCGGCGCCGATCAAGTCGATCTGAATGGGCACGCCGATCAGGGCGCGGCCTATGTCCTGACTCGTTCGGGCAGCACTTGGACGCCGCAGGCCATGCTCGTCGCCAGTGACGGCGCGGCCAGCGATAAGTTGGGCTGGTCGGTCGCGCTCAGCGGCAACGGCAATACGGCGCTGGTCAGTGCTCACGGTTCAACGCTCAATGAGCCTTATAACGAAGGTGCGGCCTATGCCTTCACGCGCAGCGGTACGGCCTGGAGCCAGCAACACAAATTCGGCTATGGCGCCGGAGCGGATTACTATCTGGGCTATTCAGTGGCGTTGAGTGACGATGGCAATACCGCCCTGCTGGGTATGTTTGGCTACGATCGGGCGGGCAATACGGATCAGGGCGCAGCCGTTGCCTATACCCGCGCTGGCTCCACCTGGACCTATGAAAATATCTTTTACGATCCAGCTGGCGCGGCGGGCGATTTGTTTGGCCGATCGGTGGCGCTGAGCGATGACGGCAATACCGCGCTCGTCGGCGCGTCGGGCGCGATTGTGGCCGGCAAAGATAATCAGGGCGCGGCTTACATCTTTACGCGATCCGCGCATGTCTGGACCAAACAATCCCGGCTCCTCGCCAACGATGGAGCCGCCGGTGATTACTTCGGCGTCTCGGTCGCGTTGATGGGCAATGGCTACGTGGCGTACGTGGGGGCCTATCAGGCCGACGTGAGTGGACACGCCGATCAGGGCGCGGTGTACAGCTTCGCGAAATCCGGCTCGACCTGGGCGCAGGCCGGCAAGCTCACCGCTTCGGATGGCTATAGCGCTGATCAATTCGGCGTGGCCGTCGCGTTCGGCGGTTCGACGGTACTGGTTGGCGCGCGGGGGGAGAGTACCGATCAGGGCGCGGCCTATTTCTTTGTGCCGGAGGGCAGTGGGACGCGCGAGATCAAGGTCACTGGTTCCGGCAATGCCGATGATCGATTTGGAACCTCCGTGGCGCTGAGCGACAGCGGCAATACCGCGCTCGTCGGCGCGTATCTGGCCGATGTGGAGGGCAAGGTCGATCAGGGCACCGCTTACGTCTTCACCCGCTCGGATTCGGGCTGGACTCAACAGTTCCGGCTCATCGCCAGTGACGGCGCGGCGAACGATTACTTCGGGCGGTCGGTGGCGTTGAGCAGCAACGGCGGCACGGCGATCGTCGGCGCCGACCGGGCCGACGTCAATGGTCATGCCAACTCAGGCGCGGCCTACGTCTTCACCCGGGTGTTGGGCGTCTGGTCACAGCAGGCCAAACTGGCGCGAGATACCAACCCGGACAATACCTATCTGGGTTACCGCGTCGCGTTGAGCGATGACGGCAACACCGCCTTGCTGGGCGCCTACGGCTATCCCTGGGCCGGCGACAGTAGTCAGGGT
>JACRBO010000860.1 GCA_016219235.1 Chloroflexota bacterium | reverse complement strand
TGAGCTGCTGATCGGCTTCGCTTCGCCCGTGCGTTTTGCGGCTGAAAAACAGGCCATGCGCGTCATGCCGGGTGTCTCGCAGGCGATCCCCGGCGGCCCCTACCTCCGCAAAGCGCCTTGCCATTTCGGCTGGGATTGGGGGCCGCAGCTGCCGCCAATCGGCATCTGGAAAGATTTGCGTCTTGAAGCCCACGGCACGGCGCGGCTCGACGACGTCCATGTTCGACAAGTGCACCACGGTGGTTCGATCGCCGTCGAGACGCAGATCACGATCGAGCGGTGGACGACTGCTCAATTGATCGCTGAAGTGCGCGTTACTGCCCCCGATGGCTCCACTCGATCTGAACGGGCCACTTTCGATGCAGACACCGCGCTGATCACCCTCCCGATCGATCAGCCGCAACTCTGGTGGCCCAATGGCTATGGCGATCAGCCGCTCTACCAGGTTGAAGTGTCCGTGCTGAAGGACAACGACGTGCTCGATCGGCGCAGCTGCACGATCGGGCTGCGGACGATTGAACTGCGCCAGCAGGCAGATCAATGGGGCCTATCGTTCGTCTTCGTCGTCAACGGTCTGCCCATCTTCGCCAAAGGCTCCAACTGGATTCCGGCCGATTCATTCCCCACACGCCTCACGGACGAACATCTGGAGAATCTGATCCGCGCAGCCGCCGATACGCATCACAATATGCTCCGTGTGTGGGGCGGCGGCTTCTACGAAGAGGAACGCTTCTACGATCTGTGCGATCGTTACGGCCTGCTGGTCTGGCAAGAGTTTATTTTCTCGTGCAGCATCTATCCGTTGGACGACCCCGAATTTCTGGACAACGTGCAGCACGAAGTTGCTGAGAATATCCAGCGCTTGCGGCATCGTGCCAGTCTGGCGCTGTGGTGTGGCAACAACGAAATGGAATGGGGCTGGAGTGATTGGGGCTGGAATCGGCCTGATCTGCAAGACATGAAAGCCGCCTACGATCACTTCTTCCATCACACCCTGCGCGAGTGGTGCACTGCCGATGATCCCGATCACGCCTACTGGCCCAGCTCGCCGTCGTCTGATGTCCCGTTCGAGAATCCCAATGGTCAGATTCAAGGCGATGCTCACTACTGGGATGTCTGGCACGGGCGCAAGCCGTTTACCGCGTATCGCGATCAATATCCGCGCTTCATGAGCGAGTTCGGTTTTCAGGCGCTGCCGCCGCTGGCGACGATTCGCACCTACGCCGACGAGGCCGACTGGAATATGACCTCGTACATCATGGAGCAGCACCAGAAGAATGCCAGCGGCAATTCGTTGATGGTCGGGCAGATGCTGGACACTTTCCGGCTGCCCAAAGATTTTTCGTCACTGGTGTATCTGAGCATGGTGCTGCAGGCCGAAGGCATCCGCTACGGCGTGGAGCACTGGCGGCGGCACACCGATCGCGTCGCGGGCACGCTTTACTGGCAGCTCAACGACTGCTGGCCGGTCGCGTCATGGTCGAGCCTCGATTACTTTGGCCGCTGGAAGGCACTGCATTATGCCGCGCGCCGTTTCTATGCGCCGCTGCTACTCTCCATTGAAGACCAACCGCCCGTGCAGAGCATCTACCTCAGCAGCGACTTGCTTGAAGTCTGGGATGGCACCGTGCGCTGGTCGTTGGAGACCTTGACCGGCAACGTGCTGACCGCCGGTGAAGAAACGGTGAACGCCGCGCCACTGGCCGTGACGCACGTCCGCACACTCGATTTTACCGATCGCGTATCGGATGACAATCGACGCGAGTTGATTTTTGTCGCCGAGTTGTGGCAGGACAATCAACGCAGTGCGCTGCAAGTGGCGACCTTCGCGCCGACCAAGCACGTCGCGTTGATCGAGCCTGCGATCCAGATCGAGCCTCGCATTGAGGGCGATCAGCTGATCATTGAGGTAACCGCTCGATCGTTAGCGCGTCTCGTCGAGGTATCGCTGGACGGTGTCGACGTGATCTTCAGCGACAACTACTTCGATCTGCCGGCCAATCGAACGGTCACTGTGTCGTGTCCGCTGCCCAACGGCTGGACTATCGAGCGAATCCGTGAAGCGTTGCAGATCCGATCGGTTTACGACTCTTACGCATAGCGCGGCAAACAGCCACAAAAGAACACAGAGAGCACAAATAATTTCATTTGACTCTTTGCGATCCTTGCGCTCTTTTGTGGCAGAAATCTCTCGTAGCGTCACGACAACTATCGCGCTACGAACGATCACACTAACTGGCTAACCACTCTTGATCGAGGAGCATGTGGTGACTAACATTCAATCAATCATCGCGGAGATGACGCTCGAAGAAAAAGCGGCGTTGTGCACAGGCGCGAGCGCCTGGTCGTCGACGCCCATCGAACGTCTGGGCGTGCCGGAAATGATCGTCTCCGACGGGCCGCACGGCGTGCGCCGCGTGCCCGATGTGCATTCGATGGGTGCGCCAAGTTTGCCCGCCACGTGTTTCCCCACGGCCTCGTGTCTCGCCTCGACGTGGGATGTTGATCTGATCAACCGGCTGGGTCAGGCGCTAGGTGAAGAATGCGTCGCCCTCAACGTCGATGTGCTGCTCGGCCCCGGCGCGAACATGAAGCGCACGCCGCTGGGCGGCCGCAACTTCGAATATTTTTCAGAAGACCCGTATCTGGCCGGCGAGCTGGCGGCGAGTTTCATCAACGGCGTGCAGAGCAAAGGCGTGGGCACGTCGCTCAAGCACTTTGCCGCCAACAATCAGGAATTCGAGCGCTTCGCCATCAGCGCCGATATCGACGAGCGCACGCTGCGCGAAATCTATTTGCCCGCGTTTGAAACCGCCGTGAAGCAGGCGCAGCCGTGGACGATCATGTGTGCGTACAACCAGATCAACGGTGCGTACGGCTCGGAAAATCACTGGCTGCTGTCCGACGTGCTCAAAGACGAATGGGGTTTTGAAGGT
>JACRBO010000859.1 GCA_016219235.1 Chloroflexota bacterium | reverse complement strand
GAGTTTGCCTATCTGCGCGGCAAAGGTCTGAACGACGAGGTGTTCACGCGCAGTGATCTCGATTACACCATTTTGCAGTCGTCGGCGGTGTACGGCGCGGGCGACGGCTGGACAGAATCGATCGCGCTGATGCTGCGTCGTTGGCCGTTCTTCTTTCCCATTCCCGGCGATGGCCGCGTGCGCCTGCAGCCCATCTGGGTCGAAGACCTGGTGAGTTGCGGCCTGGCCTGCCTGGCCGATCCCAGATCGGCCCGCAAGACCTTCGTCGTGGGCGGCTCGCAGGCGTTGACGTATGATGATTTCATCAACCTGGTCATGCAGGTCACGGGCCGGCGACGCGCCAAGCGCTACATGAGACCGGCCAGTGCGCTGTCCTGGTCACGCTTTTTGCGCGGCCTGCTGAGCGGACATACGCTGTACACCCCTACCGAACTCGATCTGCTATCGGTCGATCGCACCACCGCGCTGGATTCGGTGTCCTATCAATTTGGCTTCACACCGGCGCGTCCAGCAAGTTCGATGGATTATCTGAAGTAACCGACCCATGGCCGACTTCGACATCCGCCCGTTACGCACCCTCGATGATTTTCGCGCCGCTGAAGACGTGCAGCGTGCGGCCTGGCAAAGCGATGAACTGGACATCGTACCGCTGCATATGCTGTTGACGGTCGCCAAGAACGGCGGGGTGGCGCTGGGCGCTTTTGCGCAAGAACAGCTAATCGGTTTTGTGTTTGGCTTCCTGGGCGCGGGCGAACACCGTTACGGACCGGAAGCGCCCGCCGCCGTTAAACTCAAGCATTGTTCGCATCAAATGGGCGTCTTGCCCGAATGGCAAAGCCAGGGCGTGGGCTTTGCCTTGAAAGTGGCGCAGCGCGAAACCGTGCGCGGCCAGGCTCTGCGGTTGATCACGTGGACGTATGATCCGTTGGAAAGCAAGAACGCGAACCTCAACATCGCGAAGTTGGGCGCGGTCTGTCACACCTACTATCGCGATCTGTACGGCGAATTGCGCGACGGTCTCAATCGCGGCTTCCCCACCGATCGATTTCAGGTGGACTGGTGGATCGATAGCAATCGCGTCGAAACACGCCTCACACAAAATCGCCCGCCGTTGACGCTGAAGCACTATCTCTTCGCGCGGACGGCGATCATCAACGAAGTGGCGATCGATTCACGCGGTTTGCCGGTTTGTCCGCAACCGATTGATCCGCTTGATACTGAGCGGTTCCTGGTCGAATTTCCGGCCGATTTTCAGGCCATCCGCCGCGCCGATCCCGATCTGGCGCTGGCGTGGCGGCTGCATCTCCGATCTATCTGCGAAGACGCTTTCAAGCACGGCTACAGCGTGATTGATTACATCTATGAACCCGGCTCGCCCGCGCGCAGTTACTATCTGATGCAGCAGCTTGAGTTCAGCGAGACGTGAGGCGGGATGCAGGATGCAAGATGCAGGATGCATGGCAGTCACGCAACACGCACCACGTTTCACTCGTCACTCGTCACTCGTCACTCGTCACTCGTCACTCGTTATAAGGACTACCATGCCCATCGATCGCATCACCCTCTATCACGTCAGCATGCCGCTCGTCGCGCCGTTTGAGACCTCGTTCGGTGTCGAGACCGATCGCCATTGCATTTTGGTGCGCGTCGAAGCCGACGGTCTCACCGGTTGGGGTGAATGTCCCGCCGAAGCGACCTTTGGCTACTCGTACGAAACGACCACGACCGTGTGGCACGCGCTGAAAGATTTCCTCGTGCCGCAGTCGTTGGGCAAACCGGCGAGCATTGAAGACGCTGTTCGTCTGGGCGAATATCTGCGCGGGCACAACATGGCGCGACACGGCTTGGAAGCCGCGTTGTGGGACATCGTGGCCCAGCGTGAGGGCGTCTCACTCTCGAAGGTATTGGGCGGCACGCGCGATCGAGTGGCTGTCGGCGTGAGCGTAGGCATTCAGGCCAACGCCGATACGTTGATCAAGAAACTCGAAGATTACCTGGCACAAGGCTATGGCCGCATCAAAATCAAGATCAAGCCCGGCTACGACCTGGACATCGTGAAGCGCGTGCGCGACGTGTACCCGAACATCCTTCTGCAAGTCGATGCGAACTCGGCTTATCGGCTGGCGGATCGAGCGTTGTTCGAGGCGATGGACGAGTACGGCCTGTTGTTGATCGAGCAACCGTTTGGCTGGGACGACATCTACGAGCACTCGAAACTTCAGCCGCATTTGAAGACGCCCATTTGCCTCGACGAATCGATCCACTCAGTCGGTCACGCGCAGATGGCGATCGAGTTGGGCGCGTGCAAGATCATCAACATCAAACCG
>JACRBO010000872.1 GCA_016219235.1 Chloroflexota bacterium | reverse complement strand
TCCAATTTCTAACTTCTATTTTCCGGTAAGTATGACTTGATTTCTTCGACCAACGCCTGAGCGCGATCGAGACGCACTTGTTTTTCGCGCACCATCTGCGCGGAGATTTGCTCGATCAGGTCGCCGGTCGCGCCGGCCGCCATCGCCAGTTGGCGCGCATGCAACGACATGTGCCCGCGCTGAATGCCTTCCGTGGCAAGTGCGCGAATCGCGGCGAAGTTCTGCGCCAGACCAACCGACACGATCACTTCGGCCAATTCACGCGCTGATTGAATCCCCATGATCTTCAAGGCCAATCGCGCCGTGGGATGCACCTTTGTCGCGCCACCAACAATACCGACTGCCATCGGCATTTCCAATGTTCCGACGAGGCTGCCTTTACTATCTTTGCCCCATTGCGACAACGACGTATATTTGCCTGAGCGGGCGGCGTACGCATGCGCGCCCGCTTCGATGGCGCGCCAATCGTTGCCGGTAGCGATGACGACCGCATCGACGCCGTTCATGATGCCTTTGTTGTGCGTGGCCGCCCGATAGGGATCGGCGGCGGCAAAGGCATACGCTTCGATGATGCGATCGCGCACATCTTCGCCGTCGAATTGATCAAAGGCCAACGCGCTCGCCGGGATGGAGCAGGTTGCGCGGGCCAGGCGGTGATCCGCCAGGTTGCTCAGAATTCGCAAAGCCACACGCCCGCCCGTAATCTCCTCCACCATCGGGCGCAGCACTTCGGCAGCGGTGTTCACGGTGTTCGCGCCCATCGCATCGCGGCAGTCGTATAGCAGATGCAAGACCAGCATCGGGCCGACGGGCGAGTCTTCGATCAATCGAACATCGATGTCGCGCGGGCCGCCGCCTAACTTGATGATCACTGGATCAGTCGTGGCAGCAAATTCGAGGATGCGGGCCTTGTGAGCCAGGAGGGCCAATCGGGCCGCGTGAGGGTTGACGAGGTCCAGAATCTGCATCTGGGCGATCATCACAGGCTCATCGGAACTGGCGACATAACCGCCGCCTTCACGCGCCAATCGTGCTGCCAGCGATGCCCCGGCCACCACCGATGGCTCTTCAATCACCATCGGCACGAGGACTTCTTTATTGTTAACCCGAAAATTGGCGGCGATGCCGAAGGGAAGGCTGTACAAGCCGATCACATTCTCGATCATGTGGTCGGCGCCGTCAGCGCCAAGGCCGACCGAGAAGGCGGCTAATTCTTCCGGTGTTAGTCCGGCCTGTTCAGCCATGGCCTGGAGTCGTTCGGACTGAGTCTTGTTATAGAAACCCGGCAATCGCGATGAGGTTGTCATAGTTTGGCACTCAAGCATCAAGCCCGGCCAGTATTCCTGTCGGGCTTGACTGTCTAGATGAAGTATAGCACTGGCGAACTCTCAAAACCTACCAGGATTGAGAAAGATAGCACCATGGTGTCAATAAACAGACATAAACAAATACACATCATGTGTATTTAGACATCAGACGCTATCTGGGACTGTTTAAGTCGACACGCATCAACAGCATATTTTTTCGAGGACTAAGCAACATAGACAGCGGCGGGCAAACACAAGAGATTGACAGAACTCACTGTGGTCAAGGTAGAGGTGCTGACAAGCGGAGTGTTTGTATTCGAGCGCGAAGAGTAATTCGCATTAGGACCTGGGCAGCCCTAGCAACTTTGCATAATCGACTAACCGCAACTGCCCTGCTACACGAATGCGTGTCCAGGTCAATGCATCGTTGATGGAATGCGTGCGGCCCGATTGAGTGGTGACCGCGCCCCAGAAATTATTGTCAGACAAGAACTTTACAACGGTCGAATCGTACTTGCCAGATGGATAGGCCATGAAGACCACCGGCTTGCCGGTGTGCCCCTCGATCGATTGGCGGCCGCCGATGATTTGCCAGACTAGGTCTTCGTACCGGCGATGGCGCAAGTCGACGTGGTCTTTGGAGTGCAATTGCATGTCCATCCCGGCGCTGCTCATTTCCTTGACCATCTCCCACGACATGTAGGCGGGATCTTTGACGTCAGCCGGGCCGGTCAGCACGAAGAACGTGCCGATCTGTTCATATTTTTTGAGGATTGGAAAAGCCTGTTCATAGTTGTCGACATAGCCGTCGTCGAACGTGAGGACAATCGGTTTGTCGGGTAGTGCTTTACCGGTAGCCAGATGCTCATACAGATCGAACAGTGTGATCGTGGTAAACCCGTTATCGATCAGCAGCTTGACCTGTGCCTCAAACATCTCGGGCGTCACGGACAGGCCCACTCTGATCTTGTCAGTTGCCAGCGGCGGTGTCGAAATGTAGTGATACATCAAGATCGGCACGTTGGCGGTTCGCGTTTGCCCGTCGAACTTGGGCGGAAAAATTGGATCGGGAAAGACGACGCCGGTCGGCGTGGGGCGAACGGGCGTACGCGGCAAGCGCGGCTCGATGTCTTCGATAAGCGGGCTAGCGACTACCGGCGACCGAGGCTCGGTCGTGCTGCGGTCATGCGGAGCGGCATCGGCATGTTTGACTATCGGCGGCACGGTGACGGTGTGCGGAGGAGACTTCATGGGCGAAGCCTCCGCCGTCATCAAAGCGCTGGGCTTAAACTGAAACGCAGCGACGATCACCAGACTGATCATCGCCACGCTTAACATGGCCCAGCGGGCCCCACTAGGTCGATGTGGATAGACGCGCCTCATAGGCACAAAGCATACCCTAGACTGAAAACGGTGTCAAACGCGCCACAGCCTGTATAGTTGAATTTGCATTTGACATTTGCCCATCACCGGGGTATGCTAAAAATGCTAAGCTACTCATTAAGGAGGCGCGATGTTTGACGATCTCAGGCAAAGCAGTGCCGCCATTCACGAAGAGGAGGAAGAGCTGGCCCGCCGGTCGCTGGTTGAACGCATGCCGGTATTCAAAGACCTGGCCCCGCAGCAACGTCTGCTCGTTGCCTTGCTGATTTTCTTCAACGTCGTCGTCCTAGGTTTTGGCTGCCTGCTAGCCGCCGGCGCGATGATGCCTTAGCGATCACCACTTCGCAACGGACGAGGCTTAAACGTTCATGGCAGAAACTATTCTGGTAATTGAAGATGATCCCCTACAGGCGGATGTCGTGCGCGTCCTGTTGGAGCACGGCGGCTTTCGTGTCATTCACGCCCTGGACGGCGTCGAAGGGCTGCGCCGTCTGTATGAAATCCAGCCCGATCTGGTCGTGCTGGATCTGATGCTGCCGCATGTCGACGGCTGGGAAGTCTGCCGCCGCATCCGCGAGATGTCCACTGTGCCTATAATCATCATGACCTCGCGCCGCAGCGATGAAGAAAAAGTCAAAGGGCTGCGGATGGGTGCTGACGATTACATCGTCAAGCCGTTTAACCCGCAAGAATTGGCCGCTCGTATCAGCGCCGTGCTGCGCCGCACTCATCTCCCTCCGCCGGCCAAGAGCACAGTCATGCGCTTCGCCGGCGGCGATTTGATCATCGATCCGGCCAACCTGACCGTCATCGTCGACGGCAAACCGGTCGAACTGACCCCGACCGAACATCGCATTTTGTTGTATTTGGCCGAACATCCCGGCCAGGTAATCACCATCGAAGATGTTTTCACATCAGTCTGGGGCTTCGATACGGACGTCAACGTCAACAACGTCAAGTGGTACGTCTGGCGGCTGCGCCAGAAACTCGACGGCGAAAACAGTGAGTCGCGCTTCATCTTTACCGAACGCGGCGCCGGCTACCGCTTCACCGCAGTCTAGCTGAACTTATTCTGATCTGGCATGCAAACCATCCTCGTTGTAGATGACGACCCCGGACAAGTCAAGGTCATCGAAATGACCTTGCGCAGCGCTAACTATCAGCCGGTGACGGCGATCAATGGCGAAGACGGGCTGAAAGCCTTTCGGCTTCATCAACCCGATCTGGTCGTGCTGGATGTGATGATGCCGGACATGGACGGCTGGGAGACCTGCTATCGCATCCGGCAGATTTCCACCGTGCCCATCATCTTCCTCACCGGCCGCCAGACCATCGATGACAAAGTCTCGGGCCTGAAGCTGGGCGCCGATGACTACTTGACCAAACCCTTTCTGCCCGACGAATTGCTGGCCCGCGTCGAGACCGTACTGCGCCGCACCTATCGCGCCCGCCAGCCGTTGTCCAGCTTGCTCAAGGCCGGCCCGGATGTGCTGATCAATCAGGCGTCGCACGAGGTCTTTGTGCGCACCGAACTGCGCCCGCTGCAGCCCGCCGAATTCACCCTGCTGGTGCTGCTGGCCGAACACGCCGGCGACGTGCTCAGCGTCAACACCATTGCCGAAGCGCTGGGCATCTCGGAGCAGGTGCGCCGCCGCGAGCGCGTCAAGTGGCACATCTGGAAATTGCGGCAATCCATCGAGGATGATCCCAAACATCCCAAACTCATCGTCACCGAGTCCGGCGTCGGCTACCGGCTGGAGCCCGGCTAAAACCGCTTTACTCCCCTGCTATTCGCGAATTGGTAATACGCCAGTTGGAACATTCCATCTGACCCGCGCATCTCGTGCGCCACTGCATGTATGGATCGAATATCACGCCCGCGTGACCGCGGGCGTGATATTCGGGGACTTCCTACAGCGCTGGTTTCGCGAGACAGGGTATTTGACTTCACACCACTAGTGCATCGGCAGCTTAAAGACACTCAGGCTGTGACCTTCAGGATCGCGCGCATCGAAGGTCCGCCCATAGGGCATATCTTGTGGTTGTGTCAGCAGATTCACGCCTTTTGCCTGCCACTCTTGCCAGACACGATCGACATCATCAACGATTAAGCCAATCTCCACACCACCGGCCGGCGCAGCCTTCTCCGGCTGCTTCGAGACATCTTCCAGCGCCAGCCACGCGGGACCAGCTGTTTTTAGCATGACAAAGGTAGGCGTGCTTTCCGTCTCGTCAATGGGGAAACCCAACGTCTCGTGGTAAAAGATCCGCTCCTTCGCCAGATCCTGCACCCGCAAAACCGCAATCGCCATCGTGTAGCCCATGTTCGATCTCCTTGATTAAAGTTAGGTCCTCGACTTCAACGGGGGCGATGGCCTGGGGATGCCAACACTACAGTCTGCTAAATTGTAGTTTCGGCATCCCCAGGCCGAAACTTCCCGTTCAAATCGAGAAACTACACTCATCATACGCGGAGTTTGTGACAGCAGTATGTCAGTAGCGTTGTGTGGGCGGTGGATTGTTTTTGAGGATGGTGTGAGCGGCCTCCGTCAGGCGTTGGCGGATCACCTCCGGCTCTAGCACGCGCACCCGACCGCCCCAGCTCAATAACCACGACACGATCTCCTCGGCTTCGCGCACACGGAGTGTGACCAGCAAGCCTTGAGGCGTATCTTCCTCTTGCACCACAAAGAAATTACGGGACTCGCGCACCCACCGCGCCACGTCACGGTCAAACAGCACGCGCACCACCAGCGGCCGCTCGTTTGTAGGAGCGCGAAGTTCCACGCGAAAGTCAACCGGACGCGCAAAATGGTGGGCCGATAGCGACAGCGCTTCCATACGTTCCAACCGGAAATGCCGCAGGTCGTGGCGCAGATGATCGTGCCCCATGAGATACCACGTTCCACCAAAGTTGACGAGTCCATAGGGATCGACTTCGCGCAGCTGCGCCGCCCCCTCGCGCGAGCGGGCATGATAGCGAAACCGCACCTGCCGTCGTTCCAGGATGGCGCGGCGCAGTTGGCGCAGCAGATCGCTCTCCTGTTCGTTGGCAGCATCGACGATCAGCGTGATGCAGTCTTGCACTTCACGCACCTCGGCCCGCAGCAGCTCTGGCAACACCGCTTCGATCTTGCGGCTGGCCGAAGCGGCTGCGCTGCAATAATGTTCGTCGAAGCTGTGCGCGATGCTGGCGCTGCCCAGCAGCAGCATGATCGCTTCTTCGGTGCTGAAGCGCAGCGGCGGCAAGAAATAACCTTCCGTCAACGAATAGCCCTGCCCCGTCATCGAGACGATCGGCACACCGGCTTCCGCCAGTGCCTGCATATCGCGATAAATCGTGCGCTTACTCGTCTCAAAGATCGCGGCCAGGTCCTCGGCCCGCAACTGGCCTTTGGCCTGCAGTTCCAGAATGATCGCGAATAACCGATCGGTGCGATTCATCTCATTCTCCTGAAGCATTCAACTGCTGATACGCCGGTCGCAGCACTCCATCCGGCCTGATCAACCCATACGCCGATTCAGATCGATCCGCGCCCAGCAGCGGCGCGATGTTAAGATTCCAAATGATCAGCGGCCCCACCCACATCCGATCGCGCCGCAACTCGATCGAGCGCAGCAGATACGCCGCCTGATCCTGCTCCGTCACCTCGCGCGCATACTCCCAGCCCGACGTGTCCACCTCGCCAAACTGATCGATCGACGGCCAGCCGAACTCTGTGATCCAGATCGGCAGATCGATCTGCGCCTCAAGCAAAATCGCGTGATAATCCTCGATCGTATCCAGAAAGAAAAAACTGGGGTGCGTGTTAAAACCCGATCGGACATGCGCGGCGTCCGCGGCCCGCTCGTCGGGCGGATTGCCCGCGCCATACGGATGCGCGCCGATGGCATCCACGTAGTCCGCCACACCCGCCGCGATCATCGCCCGCAAGTACACGCGATCGTCGATCGCAGTGATCTTGTCGTCGATGCCCGTCGTCGCGGGCGCACCGCTGATGACGACGGCCTCGGGATCGCCCTCGCGCACACCGCTCGATCCGGCCTTGATCAACTCCACGAATTTTTCCGCGCTCAGATCGAAGCCGCGCCATTCGCGCCTTAAATTAGGCTCATTCCACAACTCATACGCGGCGACGCGCCCCTTGTAACGCTTCGACAGCGCGTGCATGAAATCTCGAAAGATCGAGAGGTCATTCGGCGGGCCGTCTTCCTCCACCGGTTCCGGCCGGCTGAAGCCCGGCGCGCGCGCCACGCTGAACATGATCTTCAAACCATACTTCTCCGCCTCCGCCACCAGCTGATCGAGTTCGCCCCAGTGATACAGGCCGCGTGCATACTCCGCCGAATTCCAATCGACCTGCTGCTTGATCCAACCCGCGCCTAAATCCGCCGCCAGTCTGATCCCCGCGTCGCCGTCCGGCCCGATGAACTGTCCCTGCACGCCGATGTTGGGTTTGGGCACAGGCGTTGGTGTGGCGGTTGGCGTGACAGTCGACGTTGCAGTTGCGGACGCTGTCGCAGTCGCGACCGTAATCGGCGTCGGTGTCCGATCGGGCAGCGGAGCGCCACTGAGCATGAGCAAGAAAGCAGTAAAAATGATTGACATTCCAAGGATGATGACGACCCAGCGTTTTTGACTCATAGACCCATTCCTTCCCAGAATACCTTCGCAATGTCGGATTTCGTGCGGCAGTTGGAAACTGCACCTACAAATACACAAAGCCGACCTGCGTCGGCTAGTCGGCGTAGGCCGACTTCGTGTTGTTGTTGCTGCGGATTTATTCGCCCGCGTGCTTGCTCCTCGAGCAAATTGAGAATTGTTGACAGCGCTCTGTACGACTGCGCACGAACT
>JACRBO010000868.1 GCA_016219235.1 Chloroflexota bacterium | reverse complement strand
CGTTTCCGTTAGCGTCGTCTGACCCGGCGTAATATCATAGAAACACGGCGGCATGCAGTCAGGATTCGGCGTTGCAGATGGAAGCGCAAACTCAGAAACTGATGTGGGTGTGCTGACTTGCTCCCGTGTCAGAGTCGGTCGAGTGGTCAAAGTCCCGGTTGGCGTGCAGCCAAAACCGCATGATACTAGCGTCAAGATGAACAGAAAATTTATTGTGCGCATTTCAGTGTGTCCATCACGGTTGCTTCAGCCCTAGCATCAAGGATACCATAAACTGATACCTCGCCGAGCCCCGATACTGTTGCGAAGTCTTCGTCTGCATGACGACGTGCGAAGCCGTTTCAGCGAAGTCTTCGACAGGGCGCGCACCCCCGTAACGGCCCTCACTGCCACGCGCGATATCCGTCCACCCGCCCCCGTCGGACGTCCAGCGATCGGTGTGTGAATCATAATCCGTGTAGAACGCCAGGGTGAAGCGCAAGGTTCGAAGCGTTGGCACTTTTCCAAGGACCGTGTCAGGGTGATGGCGTTCCCAACGGTGCGCCAATTCATGGGCAAAATCGACGGCCTGGATGGCCGGCCCCGCCAGATCGATCTCATCCCATTCGTCAATATACTCGCCCAGATCGCCGGGGATAAGCATGTAGCCCTGCCCGCGCAGTTTGAATATGAGTGTTTCCAACTCCAACTCGCGTTTGGCTGTATCGATACCACCCAGCGCCTTGCTCCAGGCATCCAGCGCCGCCTGTAGCGCTTTCGCATCAGCGAGCTTCCACCGTCGTAGCGCACGATTGCTGAAATCGTACAGCCGGATGGCGGGATCAGTGGGTGCCTCCCAATGAATACCATAAGTCTTCACAAGATGCTTCAGAATATCCTCGCATGCGAGGTGAGCTGGTGTGCCATATTCCTCAGCCCAGCCACAGCCGCCCCCAGGATCTGAAGCAGACCCACCGGATCCACCGTTGGCCTGGGGCGGTGTCTCCTGATCGGGGCCTTGTGAAGCCAGGGGCGCGCCCGGTGTTGACTGAAGCCAGTCGGGCGCAACAATTGACGCCGGCATCTGGCTTTGCGCGGCGGCGGTTTTTGCGACAGTCAGCAGGACGCTGACGCTCATGACCATGCTGATCAAAGATGTGCGGTTCATCGTGTGCTCCCTCGTTCAATGGCTGAGAACACCATATCAAAACGGCAGGCTATTGTCGTCAGGCAACCTGCTAATTTGGCTTCGCCGCCGATAATGAGATTTTTCTTCACAAATAGTGAGGGAGTCGATCGGCAACAAAAAGGCTCGAAGGGAGTCCTTCGGGCGGAAGATGAAACTGCGAAGAATCAAGCGCGGTTAATCGGGCGGCGGCTTCGCCAATCCCTTTTCAACAACCCAACCAGCCACCTGTGCCCGCGTATCGAATTCCAACTTGGATAGGATGTGGCTGACGTGGGTAGCCACGGTATGTTCACTGACCACCAACTCTGCCGCGATGTCACGATTGGACTTGCCCTGTGCAACCAGCACCGCGACCTCACGCTCACGCGCAGTGAGGCCGCCAAATAGTTGCCGGGCAGTCTGACGTGACAGGACGACTTCCGGCTCAGCCGCCGGTGAAGCCTCGAGCACAGCCAGCGCATAATCGATCGCTTCGGTCAAAGTCATCACCTGCCCTTCGGCCCAGGCTGTGTCAAACACTATCTCGCCGAGTCGGACACGCGCTGCGGCCATCGCGCGCTCGGTGGCGAGTTGATCAGGAAACACGTCGCCGTGCCGCATGTTCTGTGCTGTTGATGCTCCCCACAGTCGGGCCGCATGCAGCAGGCTCGCCGGCTGATCAGACAGCGCCTCAGCCAGGCTCCGCAGCTGTCGGCTGGCATTCGCACCGTGACCAATACTCTGATAGACCTTCAAACATTCTGCGAGATACGCCCGCGCTGCAGTCTTGTCACCCTGGCTTGCCAACAGCTCGCCGTAGCTTTCCAGTGTCACACCGATAACGAATGGGTCACCTGATTCCCTGGCAAGAGCGACGCCCTCATCCAACAGGGAGCGTGCGGCGTCATAGTCGCCGCGCTCCGTAGCCAGGCTGCCCATGTTGTTCAAGACGTTAGCAATTTCCCAGGCTTTGCCCACTGTCCGCCACAGGGCCAGGCTTTCTTTATAATACTCCTGCCATGCTGGATCACCTAGCTGCCAAGCGAAATTTCCCAAGATCATAAGTGCACGAGCAACACCCCATCGACCGGCCTCCCCCCATTCACGATAGATTGCCGCGCTTTCTTCGATCTTGGGGCGCCCTGCAGCGGTATCCTGCTGCCAGTTGTCCAGCGTTCCTGACACACGCAGTGCCCTGGCGCGAGTGAGGGTCCGGCTTGATGTTCCAGCCAGCGCCGTGTTTGCCCAACGGCGCGCCTCGTTCAAATGGCTGCGCACATGCCAGTAGTAATACAGTGCCCCCACCAGTCGCAGGCCGCGCTCTTCATCAGGCGCTTCGGTCTGTCGGCGCTCCTCCGCCCATTCCGCCGCAGTTCGCAAGTTGGCGTAATCGGCGTCGAGGCGATCCAGCCAGGCGCGTTGCTGCGGACTGTGCAACTCCTGATCGGCGAGCTCGACCCACTCAACAAAGTAATCCAGATGGCGATTGCGGATCGTCGGCGCTTCACCCGACTCAAGCAGTTTTTCACCCGCATATTGCCGAATGGTTTCCAGCATCCTGTAGCGCGTAGTGCCGGTATCCTCCCTCGCCAAAATGAGCGACTTCTCTACCAGGCGCGACAGTGTATTCAGAACGTGAGCCCGCGTGAGTTCATTGCTGCTGCATACCGCTTCGGCGACTTCCAGCGCCCAGCCGCCGGCAAAGACCGCCAGTCGGCGAAACAGTATTTGTTCATCGGCGGTCAGCAAGTCGTAGCTCCAATCGATCGTGGCGCGCAGTGTCTGGTGCCGCGCAGGTGCAATACGGCTGCCCAGGTTGAGTAGCGTCAATTGATCATCCAACCGGGTCGCGATTTGTTCCACGGACAAGGCCCTGACGCGCGCTGCGGCCAGCTCGATGGCGAGTGGCAGCCCATCGAGCTGCTGGCAAATCCGGGCGATGGTCGTAAGGTGATCCGTGATTGCGAAGGTCGGCTGCGCCAAAGTGGCGCGCTGGATAAACAGTTGCGCGGCTTCAGAGGGTCGTTGGGCATCGGATATGCGGGCTGGCTTCGGGTCAAGTGTTGATAATGGGGGTACGAGCCAGATAGATTCACCCGGGATGTTGAGGGCCTCACGACTGGTGGCAAGGATGTGGAGGTTAGGGCAGGCCTGTAGCAGCATCGCCGCCAATCGAGCACAGGCCACAATCAGATGCTCGCAGTTGTCGAGCACCAGCAGCACCTCGCGAGGTTGCAACACCTCGATCAAGACCTGACGCTGGGGGCGCGCCGTCTGATCGTGTATGTCAAAGATGGAGGCAACGGCTTGCGCGACGAGCGCTGGATCAAATAAAGACGCGAATTCGACCAACCAGACGCCATCGGCAAACGCATCGAGTAAATCGGCGGCGACCTGCAATGCCAGTCGGGTCTTGCCACAACCGCCAGGCCCCGTCAACGTCAACAGCCGTGCCGCCCACAACTGTTGCCGGATGCCACTGATTTCAGGCTCGCGCCCGATAAAACTGGTGAGTTGGAGCGGCAGGTTATTCGGGTAGCGCGACCGTGCGTCGGCTAACTGAGAAGGATGGGCAGAACGATCGAGGCCGACACCGACTTGCGCCATTGTTACCCCCGCTATGGCGACTTGGATGCACCGCACTGACGTTAACCTGAAATGACTATAACATCAACCTCCGTACCCCGCAATCCTAAGACGCCCTATTGGGCTGTGCACCCACATGATCGCAAGACACGTTGCAAACCCTCGCGAAGTTCCACGGCATTCCGCAGTGATCAGTTCACAAGGTCAGATAGCGGCATGCCTCGCATTCAGGCAACTGACGATCGGGTCTTTGGCATACCGCATCGGCACAGGCGCGAGCCGCATCAATGAGCCGTTGCCGGCCGTGTTCGGATCGGTTGAGTCGCAATATGGATCATGCGTTTGCTTAAAGCGCGTCAAGGCCGATCGGACGGTGCTGCCAGTGTCGAAACACACGCCGTTGCTGCTCAAATAACCTTCGCGCCACCAGCGTACGTAACGCTCCAGCTGGTCGATCGGGTCAAAGGCCGGACGCTCGATCAGGCTTTCGGCTACGCACAACGCCATTGACGTATCGTCGGTCCACTCGCCGGGCTTCAGATCAAACGGCCCGCCGCCAACCATATCGTCGATCGGCGCGAACGTGCCAGGCGATTTGAATTCCAGCGTCGTGCCCAGCGCATCACCGACGGCGAGGCCGAGCAAACAGCCAACGAAACGGTCACGAAGACCGGTCATCAATTCAGCCATGTCGCCCCCGGACTCGCTGCCACACCCGGCGCGCGATCCACGCCGCGACATTCAAACCAACGGTCGCGCCGATCAAGCGGAGCGTGCGGGGTGCGGTCGTAAGCGGTTGATGCGCGCCCACAAAGCGGCGCTGCGGCGTGAAGTACATGTTGAGCACGCGCCGCACATCGGTCGGCGTCACCGCGCGAATGGCCGCCGCGTAATCGGGGAGCACCCAACCGTCAGGCGCAAACGCCCACTGGGCCAGCCATTCGGCTCGCTTCAGATTATCCTCCATCTCCAGCACATGGCCGCCGATCAAAGCGGCCTGCGCGTTGGCCACTTGCTCCGTCGTCAGGCGGCCCTGTCGAACGTGCTCGAAATATTCTTCGATCAAGCGCTGCACTTCGGCGCGATGCTGTGACTCACATTGGGTGGTCAGCCCAAAGTAGCCCGTATCCGTGAAGTAGTCCGTGAAGGCGTGTACGTCGTAGGCAAGGCCGCGCTGGAAGCGAATTGCCTTGATGAGCGCCTCTTCCATGATTTCGGTCAGCACCTCCAGCACCCAGCGATCGAGATGGGTCCACTCGACCGTGCGCATCCCGATGATGAGTTCGCTCTCGGCGGTGAGGAGTGGGCCGCGCACGGTCACCCGCTGCGGGCCGCGTTTCGGCAGCGGCGGCGTGACGGGCGCAGCGGGTATCTGATTCGTTGTGGTTACAGCGCCGAAATAGTGCTGCACGAGCGCGTGAAGATGGTCGACGTCCACGCGACCGGTGATGATCAATGCACAATTGGCCGGCAGGTAGTGGGTGTGATAGTGGTCAAGCAGCGCGTCACGCGCGATCCGATCGAGCGAGGCATCCTCACCGATCGTGCGCAGGCTTAACGCCGAT
>JACRBO010000867.1 GCA_016219235.1 Chloroflexota bacterium | reverse complement strand
CGTTCCCCTCGACGGCTCACCCCTCAGCGAACGCGCTTTACCTCCGGCGCTGGCCGTGGCCCGATCGGCGGGTGACCAATCGGCAGACGTTCACCTGATGCTGGCCCGCGTGCCCGCCCTGGCCGGTTCGCACGAACCGCCCACCGGCCGCTCGTTGGAAGTGGCCCGCCGTGAAATTCGCACGTATCTGGCCGGCGTGCGCCAGGCTCAATCGCCGGACACTAACCTCACCACACTCATACCCGAAGGCGATGTCGCCAGCGCCATCGTGGACACGGCGGCCGCCGAGCGCATCGAGCTTATCGTCATGTCCACGCACGGCTATTCCGGCCTCACCCGCTGGGTGCTGGGCAGCGTCACCGAAAAAGTCCTGCGCACCGCGCCCTGTCCGGTGCTGGCCATTCGCACCCCGGACCCTATCCAACATATTGCCATCACATTGGACGGTTCAGAGTTGAGCGAACGCGCGCTGGAACCCGGCCTCGAACTGGCGCAGCGCCTGCACGCCGACGTGACCCTGCTGCGCTGCGTGCCCTACGCCGCCATCAATGGCGCGCTGGACGAAATCGAACGCGGACTGGGCCGCCGGATGCAGCAGGATTTGATCGATGAAGCGGCGGACTATCTCGCGACCCGATCGGAACGATCGGCCCGATCGGCCAGCTATGCCCAATCGGGTCTTGAGATCAAAACGGAGGTGCGCGTCGGTCCCGCTGCCGACAATATCTACGAATTCGTCGAAACGTACCACACCGATCTGATCGTCATGGCGACGCACGGCCGCACCGGCGTGCAGCGCTGGGTCTATGGCAGCGTCACCGAGAAAGTCTTGCACAGCATCAAAACTTCGCTGATGGTTGTGCGGCCCGTCAGCACCACACGCTGGTCAATGCGCAGCTCAGAATAATCAACTATCGGAGGATAGGCCATGCTGAAAGATGCCCCGGTTATCACCACCGAAGAGTTGCTCGCCAAAGCCAGGCAGCCCGCCGCCGATGCCCTGCGGCTGCACCCGTTTTATCACGGCAAAGTGCAGACCGCGCTGCGCTGCCGCGTGCGCGACTTCAAAGACTTTGCCATCTGGTATACGCCCGGCGTTGCGGCACCGTGCAAAGCTATTGCCGCCGATCCCGAACTGGTTTACGAACACACGCACAAGTGGAACACGCTGGCCGTGATCTCCGACGGCACGCGCGTGCTGGGCCTGGGCGACATCGGGCCGAAGGCGGGCCTGCCCGTCATGGAAGGCAAAGCGCTGCTCTACAAATATCTGGGCGGCGTCGATGCGTGGCCCGTGATGCTGGATACCAAAGACCCGGATAAAATTATCGAAACGGTGTTGACCATTTCGCCCGGCTTCGGCGGCGTCAACCTGGAAGACATCTCGCAGCCCAAGTGCTTCCGCATCCTGGATACGCTGCGCGCGCGCGCCGAGATTCCGATCTGGCACGACGATCAGCAAGGCTCGGCGCTGGTGGTGCTGGCCGGCCTGATCAACGCGCTGAAAGTGGTGGGCAAGCAATTGAGCGAGGTCAGCATCACGTTCATTGGATCGGGCGCGGCGGGCATTGCCACCACCCGATTGCTCTTCGCCTCCGGCGCGGACCCGGCGCGCTGCCGCGTGGTCGACGTCAACGGTTTGTTATACAAAGGCCGGGCGGATATTGAATTGCGCAAAGCCGAATACATCGATATGTGGCGGTTGTGCCAGATCACCAATGTCGAAGGCCGCCAGGGCGGCATCGCCGAAGCCTTAGTCGGCGCGGATGTGGTCATCGCCTTTTCCACGCCGGGGCCGGGCACGATTAAGGCAGAGTGGGTGCGGACGATGGCGCGCGATCCGATCGTGTTTGCCTGCGCCAATCCGATTCCCGAAATCTGGCCGTGGGAGGCGCACGAAGCGGGCGCCGCGATCGTCGCCACGGGCCGATCAGATTTTCCGAACCAGGTCAACAATTCGCTCGGGTTTCCGGGCCTGTTCCGCGGCGTGCTCGACGTGCGCGCACGCACCATCACCGACGAGATGTGCCTGGCGGTGGCGCACGCGCTGGCCGATATGGCGTCGGCGACGCGCCTGTCACCCGATTACATCCTGCCGACGATGGACGAGTGGGATATCGTCCCGCGCGAGGCCGCAGCCGTGGCCGTCAAAGCGGTGGAGCAAGGGTTGGCGCGCAAGCCGCTGACTTATGATCAAGAATATCAACTGGCCTCGGCCATCATCAAGAACGCGCGCGATTTGACGCACACAATGATGGACGAAGGCTTTATTGAAATGACCGATTAATACAAACCAACCACGGATGTCACAGATTCACACGGATAACAACTCAACAGTTTCGTCCGTGTTATCTGTGTAATCCGTGGTTAATCACAGGAGAGAACCATGTACGATCTGATCATCATCGGCGGCGGGCCGGCCGGCTTAACGGCGGCGATCTATGCGCTGCGCAAGCGCCTCGACGTGCTGTTGATCGCCAAAGACCTGGGCGGCAAAACCAACTGGCG
>JACRBO010000871.1 GCA_016219235.1 Chloroflexota bacterium | reverse complement strand
GCCGGTTTCGCCACTCAAAATTCTGTTTGTTGCGGCTGAATGCGCGCCGTTCTTCAAGGTCGGCGGCCTGGCCGATGTCGTCGGCTCGCTGCCGCTGGCCTTGAAGGAACTGGGCCACGAGGTGCGCGTGATCGTGCCGCGCTATCGACCGATCAACGGCAAACTGTTTGGTTTCAAACGGGTCGATCGATTTATCGATGTCCCGGCGGGCGCTGAAGCGCGCAGGACTGAGATTGTCGAATCCACTTTCTCGGGCGTGCGCACGTACTTCGTGTGGGATGAGCGTTTCTTCGGACGCGATCGCGTGTACGGCGAGCCGGATGAAGTGGTGGCGTTTGCGTTCTTCAGCCGCGCCGCCGTCGAGTTCGTGCGCGCGCTCGATTGGACGCCGGACGTGATCCACGCGCACGACTGGCACACGGGCTGCACGTTAGCGCAACTGGCTTTGCGCGAACGGCGGGAGCCCAGACTGAAATCCATCGCCACCGTGTTTACGATTCACAATCTGCTTTATCAGGGCCTCAGCGGCGATGCCCTGTGGAAGTTCGCGGGGTTCCCCGATCGACCCCGGCGCATCATGGGCGAGCCGCCCGGCCGCGTCAACTGGCTGGCGCGCGGCATCGCGCATGCCGATGTCGTCAACACCGTCAGTCCCACCTATGCCGCCGAGATTCTGACGCCGGCGATGGGCGAAGGGTTAGATGGTTTATTGCGAGCGCGGCGCGGGCAGATCAGCGGTATTCTGAACGGCCTCGATTATGCGGAATGGAATCCCGCCACCGATGCGCGGCTGGCTGCGACCTTTACGGCTGATTCACTCAAGGCCCGCGCCATCAACAAGCGCGCCGTGCAAGAACAACTGGGTCTCAAGCGCAAACCGCGCACGCCGCTGATCGGTCTGGTCACGCGCCTGTATGATCAAAAAGGTTTCGACTTGATCGTCGCCGCGGCCGATCGGCTGTTTGAGCGCGACGTGCAGTTGGTGGTGCTGGGCAGCGGCGACGAAAAATATCACACGGCTCTGGCTGAACTCAAAGCGCGCTATCCGGGCCGCGTGGGCGTGGAGCACAACTTCAATGAACCGCTGGCGCGCTTGATTTACGGGGGCAGCGATCTGTTCCTGATGCCGTCGCATTTCGAGCCGTGCGGGCTGGGTCAACTGATCGCCATGCGTTACGGCTCAGTGCCGCTGGTGCGGGCGACCGGCGGCCTGGTGGACACCGTGATCGATGCGGGGCGCGCACCGGCTCGCGGCACGGGCTTCGTGTTCAAGCCGGCCACGGCGGCCGGCGTCCTCGGCGCGCTCGATCGGGCGTTGGCGGCCTATCAAGACCTCGCTCGCTGGCAGGCCATTCAGCGGCGCGGTATGTCCGCCGATTTCTCGTGGCAGGTGTCGGCGCAGCAGTATGTGGAGTTGTATCAGGCCGCGATTAAGGCGCATCGGAAGTAGGTTGGGAAGTTAGTACAATAGTAAATTAGTACATTGGTAAATTGGTAAAGTAGTATCGTTGCCTCCCTAATCTACCACTCTACCAATTTACTGATCTACCAATCTACCAATTTACCAATCACCAGTTACCAATCCCTGACCAAAGGTCTCCATCATGCATGCACTGGCTTTGATTCTCGCCGGCGGACGCGGCAGCCGGCTCAGCATCCTCTCACAGAAGCGCGCCAAACCGGCCGTGCCCTTTGCGGGAAAATACCGCATCATCGATTTTGTGCTGTCCAACTGCACCAACTCCGGCATCACGACGGTGGGCATTCTCCCGCAATACCGGCCGCGCTCGTTGAACGATCATATTCGCACCGGCTCGCCGTGGGATCTGGATCGGCTGCACGGCGGCGTGTGGCTGTTGCAGCCGTATGCCCGATCGGGTGAAGGCATGGAAGTCTACGCCGGCACGGCCAATGCCATTCAACTGAACTTCGATTTTATCCGGCATAACTAGCCGGACGACGTGGTTGTGCTGGGCGGCGATCATATCTACAAGCTGAACTACGACGACATGATCACGTTTCATCAGGAGAAGCGCGCCGATGTGACGATCGGGACGTTGAAAGTGCCGCCCGATGAAGCCTCGCGCTTTGGCATCATGGAGACCGACAAGGACAACCGCGTCATCGGCT
>JACRBO010000870.1 GCA_016219235.1 Chloroflexota bacterium | reverse complement strand
TAAGCACGGGCAAGTCATCAATGCGTTCCGAGGTGGTCTTGATCTGTTCCAAAGGTCCCGTCCATCAACTGAGATGACGGACAGGATACCGGCTACCGCGCTAATTCGCAAACGCAGTCCCCAAATGGCCGAAAGGTAAGTGGTCAACTGGTAACTGGTCGATTGGTAACTGGTCGATTGGTGACTGATCAACTGGTTGACCGATTGACCGATTACCAATCACCGATTGACCAATTACCGATTACCAATCACTTCTTCCGCCGAGCACGCCGCGCCACCAGCACCACCCCGACCACCGGCACGGCCAGCGGCGCTACCACGACCACCAACCAGATCGCCAGATCACCCAGGTTGCGCAGAATGTCGCCCAGCGCATCGCCGGCATCGCTGAGGGTTTCCCCCGGTTGCCAATACGTCGGCGTGGGGGTGGGATAAGGCGTAGGCGTCGGCCGCTGCTGCTCGATGTTCACCAAAATCGTCGAGTAAGCGGCGCGATCCTTCAAGTACTGCATGCGGCCCTTCACCTGCTCGATCTCGCCTTCGATCTCGGTGAGCTGCGCGTTGACTTGCAGCGCCTCTTCCACCTTGGTGGCCTTGTCCAGAAATTCGCGGATGCGGGCGCGCGTCGCTTCCAGGTTCGTCAGGCGCGATTGCAGATCGACGTACTCGTCGCTCACGTCCTGGCCGGACGCCGTATCGTTCAGCACCTCGATCGCCAGCGTGCGAAGTTGGCGCTGAACGGCCTCGAATTGATCGGATGGCACACCCATGTTAATCGTCGCGTACTTGTAGCCGTCCTGCACCCAGGTCCGGCCGCTGACGATGTAGCCGCCGCTGTCCACGGCCGCACTCGTCACCTGATCGATGGCGCGATCGGTGTTGGCGACCATCAGGCTCATCTCGCCGTTCTTGATGATCATCCGATTGGCCTGATACGGCGACGCGCCTGACGGATTCTTGATCGATGTCGTTGCGCCGCTGGAGTTAGCGCTCACGGCGTCGGCGGCGGGCGGCGCAGGCGCGGCCACCGGTTGCGCGGGTGCAGAGCCACTACCAGCCTCCTGCCGCATTAAGGCGGGCGCTGGTGTAGGTGCGGCCGCGGGCGAACAAGCCGACACCATCAACACGATGACCACCAACACACTCATGGCAATTGAAACTCGACGGGCGTTCATTGCATCTTCTCCTTGTGGAAAATGGGCTTCGTCAACTGTGCTGCCCCGCAACATCAGTATAAACCTAATTCAATGACAAATACAGAATGACAAATAACCAACAGGGCGCGTCGTCAATCATTACTCATTGGTCATTGGTCATTTTTAATTGTTCATTGTTCATTTTATAGGCTATAATCCCGACCGCTTCACCCAAAGGACGTTGATTCGCACACGCATGTTCCGATTAACTGCAAATTCGTTCCGAGTCACATTGCTGGGCGTGATTGGCCTGCTGGCGATCGCCGCCGCCTGCACTTCTACGCCGCCCGACACGCTGTCGGCGACGCCTACGGCTACCGCGACGCCGTCAATGCCACCCGCCGTACCCGATACCCTCCTGCCGACCGCGATTGCGGCCGTGGTCGCCGCCGAGCCGATCACCCTGACCCTGTGGCTGCCTACCGGGTTCAGCGCTGAACCCGCCCGACAAATTCTGGCGCAGCAGCTCAATGCCTTCACCACCAACGCCGATGGCGTGCCCACGCAGGTCCTCATCAAAAACGATCTGGGACCCGGCGGACTATTCGACTTGCTCAAGGCCGCCAGCCCGGTTGCGCCGCACGTCCTGCCTGATCTGATCGCCCTCGATGCAGCCGAGTTGGAACCGGCGGCTCGCGCGGGCCTGCTCCAGCCGATCGGACCGCAGCTGCCCGCCGATCTCGTCGCCGATTTGTTTCCCTTTGCGCGCGACCTGGGCACGGTCAATCAGACGTTGTACGGTGTGGTCTATCGCGCCGATCTGGAACACCTGGCCTTCAACACGCGTATCACGGACACAGCGCCCGCCCGCTGGCGTGACGTGCTGTCGCCAACTGCGACGTATGTCTTTGCCATCTATGATTCAGGCGGCTACGTCAGCGACTCGGTGCTGGCGCACTATCTGGCGCTGGGCGGCAGCCTGGTCACGGACGATGGACAGCCCACGCTCGATCAGGCGATCCTGACCGCACTGCTTCAGAATTATCAGCAGGCCCAGGCCGCCGGAGTGTTGGCAGCCAATCTCAACGCGCTGGACGGCCCGGACGATGTGTGGACGACGTTTCAGGCCATGAATGCCGCGCTGACGAATGTGCCTGCCAGCCGCTTTCTGGCTGTCACCGCTCGTTTTCCAAATGCGCAATTTGCGGCCCTGCCCGCTTTCGATCGACCTACCGCGCCCATCGCGCGCGGCTGGGTGCTGGCGCTGGTCGCGCACGAGTCGCGGCGTCAGGCCGCCGCGCTGCGACTGTTACAATGGCTGATCTCGCCCGAGAACAACGGCGCGCTGACGCAAGCCGTGCAAGTGCTGCCGGGCCGCAGCGCGGCCCTGTCCACCTGGGATCAAGCCGATCCATACACCGGCTTTATTCGAGAGCAGCTCACCATCGCCCGTGCTGCGCCGCTCCGTTCCGTTATCGATAGTGTGGGGCCGCTGTTACGCAAAGCCATCGAAGATGTGCTGGCCGGTCGCGCCACGCCTGCCGAGGCCGCGCAGGCCGCCGTGGCGGCCCTGGGGACGCCCAAGCCATGACGCCTGACCTGCGCGCGGTTGCCGCGCAATTGCAGCAGGCTGCGCTGCGCGCCGTCGATCCGGCTGAAGCGGTCTACAAAGCTATGTCGCGCGTCGGCGATCAACTGCTGGTCGATTCGCGCGCCTATGATTTAAGGCATTTCGAGCAGGTCTTCGTGGGGGGCGCGGGCAAGGCCGCCGTACCGATGGCCGACGCGGCGTGCGAGGTGCTGCACGATCGCCTCAGCGGCGGCGTGATCGTCACGAAATACGGCCACGTCGATCGAGCGTTGCCCGATCAGATCCGCGTGCGCGAAGCGGGCCATCCCGTGCCCGATCAAAACTCGATCGACGCCACGCGCGAACTGGCCGCCCTGCTCAAATCGGCCACGCCGCGCGATCTGGTGATCGCCGTCATCAGCGGCGGCGGCTCCGCGTTGATGACATTGCCCGCCGGCGATGTTTCGCTGGCCGACCTGCAAGCCACCACCCACTTGCTCTTGCGGGCGGGCGCGACCATTCATCAGATCAATTCGATTCGCAAGCATCTGGACGACATCAAAGGCGGCGGCCTGGCACGGCTGGCGAATGGCGCGACGATCATCACACTCGTCCTCAGCGACGTCATCGGCGATGATTTATCCGTTA
>JACRBO010000856.1 GCA_016219235.1 Chloroflexota bacterium | reverse complement strand
TAAGCACGGGCAAGTCATCAATGCGTTCCGAGGTGGTCTTGATCTGTTCCAAAGGTCCCGTCCATCAACTGAGATGACGGACAGGATACCGGCTACCGCGCTAATTCGCAAACGCAGTCCCCAAATGGCCGAAAGGTAAGTTGACAGCGCGATCAGCCTGGGTTTACGGCTTCGCCGGCGCCAACCCCCACTTGTGTAATACCGCCTGCGCCTGATCAGACAACACATAGCCCACAAACGCTGCCGCCAGATCGGCGTTGGGCGCAGATTTCAACACGGCGATGGGATACGCCGCCAGCACGTTGTATTTGTCGGGGATGTCCAGCCTGATCAATTTGTCGGCCACCTGTGGCGTGACATCCGACGTGTACACGATGCCCGCGTCTGCTTCGCCCAGTTGTACTTTGGCGACGACTTGCTTCACATTATCTTCATACGAGACGACGTTAGCGATCACCGTCTGCGAGAATGTCGCACCGAAATCGGCGTTCATCTTATCGAGCGAGGTTAGCGCGTAGTCGCCTACGGGCACACTGGTCGCCGCCAGTACGATCTTCAAGCCCGGTTTGCTCAGGTCTTTCAAGTCTGTGACGCCGCCCGGATTATCTTTCGGGATGATGATGGCCAATCGATTGTGGACGAACGTCTGTTGCCTGCCGCTGATCGCCAGTCCTGCTTGAATTGCCGCAGCCATCTCTTTCGTGTTCGCCGAGGCAAATACATCGGCGACTGCGCCTTGCTCCAATTGCGTGCGCAGTTGCTGGGAACCGGCAAAGTTGAACTCCAGCGTCACGCCCGTATGCTGCTGCTTGAACTGCGCGCCGATTTCGGTGAAGGCGTCGGTTAGCGAGGCCGCTGCAAACACCGTCAACTTCGTTTCACTGGCGGGCTTCGCCGTTGGCGCACACGCGCTCAACAGGCCAAACACCAACCCCATCAACAACAGTCGCACTTTCATCACAGCCTCAATTGATCCGCAAGGCAGTGGGCTTGATCAACATCTGTGATGTCGATCACTTGCGCGTGCGGCCAATGCGCTAACGCCGCGTTCAGCAACTCCGGGCGGATGACGACCACGCCCAGCCGATAGTCCCCGGCATCGATCGCGCGCAGTCCCGCCTGCCAGCCTTCGCCCCGATCGAATTCCAGCGTGCCCAGTTCGTCGACGATCAACACGTCGCAGGGCGCACCTGATCGTAGCACATCGTCGCCCCATGTGACGCTGTCGGCCTGAAAACTCCAGCGCTGCGTGTTGGGGCCGAGATTCTGCGCATTGAAGTGATCGGCCAGACGGCGGCGTTCATTCGTGCGCAGATCGATCACGTCGATGCCGATCTTCTCGCCCTCGACGACCACGGCGCGCGACAACACGCCCCCGATCGATTTTCCGGCCGAGCGGGCCAGCTCGATCATTCGGGTGCAGAAAGTCGTTTTGCCCGCGCCCCGCTCACCGGTCACGATGATTAGCGTCATTGCGAGAACTCCATGCCCGTTCGCCGGCATGCGTCCGGACAGAAACTTCGTCGGCGACCGTCACTGCGAGGAGCGTTTTTTGCGACGAAGCAGTCTCCTACTCGACCGGCAATTGGCGTTGATCGACATTGGGATTGCTTCGCAAAAAGCGCTCGCAATGACGCGGTGCGGTAAGTTTCTGAGCAGCGCTTTCTGCGAAGCAATCTCAGTCCCGATCGAATCGAGACACCGCACTGCACCGCAGTTGGTGCAAGTGTTGCTTCGTCGCCAACAGCGCTCCTCGCAATGACGGTTCTCATGGCGTGAACTCATCCAGCAGCACGACGGGTCGATCATCCACGTGGACGAGACGAATCGGCACGTGATAGGTGGCAACTAAATGATCGGTGGTGAGCACGTCCTTCAACAAGCCGCTGGCTAAAGTGCGGCCGTCGCGCATCAAGATCACATACTGCGCCACCGAGATCGCCGCTTCGGGATCGTGCGTGGTGAAGACCACCGTCACGCCGCGCGTGGCTAACTGTCGCAATACCCGCAGCAAGCGGCCTTTGTTGCCCAGATCCAGATGCGAGGTCGGTTCGTCCAGCAACAGGATGCGCGATTGCTGCGCCAGCGTGCGCGCCAGCATCACCATCTGTCGCTCGCCGCCGCTGAGTTCCGTGACCGGGCGCTGCGTCAAGTCCTCTAATTCCAGCGTTTTCAGCGCGTCAAACGCCACGCGATAATCTTCGTCGCCGGGCATGTCCAGCATGCCCATGTAGGGCGAGCGACCCATCAACACATATTCCAGCACTGAAAAATCAAAGGGAATATGCTCGG
>JACRBO010000100.1 GCA_016219235.1 Chloroflexota bacterium | reverse complement strand
TGGGGATGCTGACGGTGACGTTCTTCAGATTATGCAGCCGCGCGTTGTAGATGGTGATGGTATCGAACATGAATTTTCGGCTCCTGAAGTGGCGCACAGGCATCCAGAGCGGAGCGACGGGCGCATCCTGAGCGGAACGCAGTGAAGTCGAAGGACGCCCGCCGCGCAGTCGAAGGATGTCTGTGCGTGAGATGGATGCCATTTTATTCTACAACATTGGTGTGCTAATAGAGGGTTAGATCACTTGCGGGCGGGGTTACAATGAATATAAGTCACTCACGCTACGAACCGTCACACCGCACTGCACGCAGTGGGTGCATGTGTGCCCGAACGCTTCTGTCGGGCATCCAGAGCGACTATCGCGCTTAGATTTTGACCGGGGCCGCTGGATTCCCGCCACGCCCTGTCCGCGAAGCGGGGGCGCGCCTGGCGAAAGCACGCGGGAATGACTCTGGTTGCGATCTGCGTAACTGCAATGAAGCATTATAAAGGAGGCCCTGCCATGTCCGATGTACTGAATTGGAGCATTGCTATTGCCGTCGGCGTCGTGATCATCTCGTTCCTCGCCGCCTCGATCAAAATTCTGCGCGAATGGGAACGGGGTGTCATCTTGCGGCTGGGCCGCTTGCAGCGCTTGCGCGGCCCCGGTTTCACCATGATCATCCCCGTCGTCGATCGGCTCTATCGCGTCGATCTGCGCGTCATCACGCTGGATGTGCCGCAGCAGCGCATCATCACGCGCGACAACGTCAGCGTCGAAGTGGATGCCGTCGTCTTCTATCAGGTCAACGATCCGGTGAAATCGGTGGTGGCGGTGGGCGACTTCCGCAAGGCCGCGTTCTTCATCACGCAGACCACTCTGCGCGATGTGCTCGGCCAATCGGAACTCGACGATCTGCTGGCACGGCGCGAGGTGATCAATCAACGCTTGCAGGTCATCACCGATGCCGCCACCGAGCCGTGGGGCATCAAGATCGGCGCGGTGGAGGTGCGTGACGTGCGCCTGCCGGACACCATGCAGCGCGCGATGGCGCGTCAGGCCGAAGCCGAGCGTGAGAAGCGGGCGCGCGTGCTGCTGGCCGAAGGCGAGTTTCTGGCGTCGCAACGACTGACGGAAGCGGCGGCCAAGATCGCGCAGCAGCCGATCGCGCTGCAACTGCGCTATCTGGAGACGCTGACGGAAATCGCCGCGGAGAAGAACTCGACGATCCTGTTCCCCGTCCCGATCGATATTCTGCAAGGCCTGACGACATTGGTGAACAAGCGCCTGAGTTAAAACACCACCGACCTCCGAGGTGTCTCGAAAGCCGGTGGTCAAATGCCTGAAGCTTTGAAAGATCGCTACATCGCGTTGAAGGTCTCAAAGACCGAAATCTTCGCGCCGCCTGCCAACACCGGGCAGCCCTTTGCCAGCGCCACAGCCGCATCGAGCGACTCGGCCTTGATGACTGAATAGCCGCTCACCATGCCGGTCGCCGGCCCATCGCTGACCTTGCCGTCGCTGCCGATGGTCTTAGCCATCGGTGTGGTGGGATTGCCCCCATCCACCACCGCCTCGCCGAGTTTGCCGAACCAGTCCATCCACGCCTGTGTCACAGCCTTGATCTCCGCCTCATTGTTTGGCATGCTGCCCCCGCTGTACAACAACAAAAAATTCGCCATCGCTGTGTCTCCTTGTGAGGTGGGTCGATGTTCGATCGGATCGCGGCAGCGTCCCCTGGCTCCTGCCACAAGCGATCGTACATGCGATCAATTGTATTAGCGATCCCGCAACCTGTCGATAGAACGGTTTGACTGATGTGCGTATCAATTTCATACCACGCACTAAACGCCGCGAGCCGGTTGCCATCGATTGGAAATCGACGGCAAGGGGTAGGAAGCCCGCGTCGCGGGCTTGATGGTTGATAGCCGTCGGCTTACAGCCGATGGCGGTCCCGTAAACGCTGCGCGCCTCGACATATCGTCGAGGCGCGCATACCTTCATCTAACCTTGCGAGGGTTCTATTACCGATAAGCCAATCTTAACTCCAACCCTCGCAAGGATTCCTGATCCCTGATTCCCAATCCCTGATCCCTACCCCACTAATTCGCCGGCGGATAACTGCCCGAAACCTTCTTGATAAAACCATGCATGCGATGAAACCACATCGTTTGCGGCAGGAACATAAACGGGCACTGCCCATCGACGACGCTCATGCCGTGCTG
>JACRBO010000855.1 GCA_016219235.1 Chloroflexota bacterium | reverse complement strand
ATCGGGCGCATACTCCGTCATAGCGCGGCAACGGCGGCCGTGATGGACGATGCCCGAACGGTGTTGGATCGACTGGATGCGGACTGCGCGGCCATCGTCAATGTGCAGCCAGAGAATGCACCCGTGGCGGAAATCGGGGGGCTGATTACGGCGTGAGAGGCCACGCGGCGCGAAAGGACACGCGGCGCGAAAGGACACGCGGCGCGAAAAAGCGCGCGGTGTATCAAACAACACACCGCGCGCTTCACTTGTTACTCGTTACTCGTCACGCTACAACTTCGATCATGTCCCCCAGATTGATGTCCCCGCTTTCGATCACCTTGAACAACGTGCCGCGTTTACCTTCCATCGCTTTGCGCAGACCCGGCCGCTTGCCCTCGATGAATTCACACGGCGCGCAATCGAGCGTGACTTCCAGCAAAGCCTGACCTACTCGCAAGCGCACCCCCGCCGGTGTGCCCGCCAGTTGAATGCCCTCCACCGTGATATTTTCGCGCACGTCGCCGATCGGCAGTTGGAACTTAGCCAGCAGTTCGCGCTCGATGATCAACACCTGCCGTTTGGTGCGGCCCGCGTTGGCATCGTCGCGCAGACCATGATTGGCTATCGCCTCGATCGCGGTCGCTACTTTCATTGGCTCGCCTTCGGCGGGCTTGAGTTGTAAGTGAATGATTTTTCCCATTGGCTGTTCTCTCAAATTGACGAGTGATGAGTGACAAGTGAAAAGCGAGCTCACTCATCACTCAATGTCAGTAAGTTAAGCCGGATGTAACGTCATGCCCGAACGTTTCTATCGGGCATCCAGGCTGTAGAGTGGCGATGCGTGCTGATAAACACTCTTGATTCCCGCCACGCCCTGTCCGCGAAGCGGGGGCGCGCCAGGCGAAAGCGTGCGGGAATGACTACGCCGATCCGCTAACTCAGCGATAATGAGTGACGAGTGAACTCACTCGTCACTCGTCACTCGTTACGCAGTTTCCAGGTATCGCTCCAACTCCCACTGCGACACGCGGATGCGATAGTCGTCCCACTCATCACGCTTGACGCGCACATAGTCGTCGTAGAGTTTGTCGCCGAGGCAAGCCTTGATCACTGCGTCCTGTTCCAGTTCTTCCAACGCATCTTCCAGCGTGCCGGGCAGGGTGGCGATGCCGCGTTCTTTGAGTTCGGCGGGCGTGAAGTGATAGACATCGACGTTGTTGACGTTGGGCGGCGCAACCAACTTCTGCTCGATGCCGTCCAGCCCGGCGGCCAGAATCGCCGCGAAAGCGAGATACGGATTGCACGACGGATCGGGGAAGCGCAGTTCGATGCGCGTAGCCTGATCGTTGCCGGGGGTGTAACGCGGAATGCGAATCAACGCCGATCGATTCATCTGCGCCCAACAGACGTACACGGGTGCTTCGTAGCCGGGGACCAGTCGCTTGTACGAGTTGACCGTCGGCGCGACGATGGCGGCCAACGCGCGCGCGTGCTTCAACTGACCGGCGAGGAAGGAATAAGCGATCGGGGTCAGGTGGAACGGATCCTTCGCATCGAAGAACAGATTCTTGCCTTCGGCCGAGAACAGACTTTGATGCGTGTGCATCCCCGAACCGTTGATGCCGAAGATCGGCTTGGGCATGAACGTCGCCAGCAGATCGTGCTCAACGGCGACCGCCTTCACGACGTACTTGAAGGTGATGGAATTATCGGCCGTAACCAGCGCGTCGTCGTACTTGAAATCGATCTCGTGCTGGCCCAGCGCTACTTCGTGATGGCTCATTTCGACTTCGAGGCCCATCGCTTCCAGCGCCAGCACGATGGCGCCGCGCACGCGTTGCGCCTCATCCTTCGCGGAGAAATCGAAGTAACTGCCCACATCGTGGGGCACGGCCTGCACGCGATCGCCGTTGTTGCTGCGCAGCAGGAAGAATTCCAGTTCCGGGCCGACGTTGAAGTGATAGCCCAGGGTTTTGGCGCGCGCCAGTTGCCGCCTCAGAATGTAGCGCGGATCGCCTTCGAACGGCGTGCCATCGGTGTTGTAGATGTCGCACAACACGCGGGCGCGGCGGCGCTCCGGCGAACTCCACGGCAGCACGCCATACGTGCCGGGATCGAGCCGCAGCAGCATGTCGCTTTCCTGGATGCGCGCGAAGCCTTCGACCGATGAACCGTCGAACCACACGCCGTTCTCCAGCACGTCGGCAATGCGGTGCGCGGGCATATCCACGCTCTTCACCGTGCCCAACAGGTCGGTGAATTGCAGCGAGACAAACTTCACGTCGTCGTCGGTGATGCGTTGCAACAGATCGCGGTCAGACATGGTATTTCCTCCGTGAGAATGGGCTGTTAGCCTGTGGATAAAGCAACGAATGAGCATCAGGCTCATTCGTTTAGGACATCGCGTATTATACCGCCGATTGATCGGGCTGAATCAGCGTTTGCGTCTGGGGTTTTTCTCGGCGACTTCCATGATGAAGCTGTGGCCCGGCCAGGCCCAGCCACAATTTGTTGAGCACGTCGCGCCCCAGGATTATTTCCTGGCCGCGTTTGTCAGCAATCACTTCCATGCCCGGCAGGCGCAGGCCGGCAATTTCGATATCGACTGTGTGCAACGGCACGCGCAGGCGGCTTCCCCACTGCGCCTGGACGTAAGCCTGCCGTGCGGCAGGCGCAGCAATCCGGGCCAGAAGTCCCACCGGCACCGCCGTTACATCAGTCCCGGTATCGATCAGGGCCGTGTATGGCCCGATCCGTAACTGCGATACTTCCGAGATCAGGCTGACTTCGAGCACGGGCGCAGGCGGAAAGTACCGGCTTGAGTATGGTTGCGACATGCGTTAGTCTTTCACCAGGCGCAGACCGTGCGTCTGGATGTCGGGCAGTGGTTCGTCGGTTACTTGAATATGCAGCACGGGCGTGTAGCCGAAACGCGCAAACACTTTTTTGTGCAAGGTGTTGAGATCGGCGGCGTGTTCTACGACTTCACCGTCGTGAATCGCTACGTACTGCCCGCGATATTTCTTCAGCAGTTTAGGCCGTAATTGCTCAAAGATGGCCTGTTCCTTTTCGATTTTTTCGTAGCTATACTCGTAGTATTGATTGATCAGGGCCTGACTGGCCGCTTCCTGCAAATCAATGCCTTTCCACGCCGAGCTTTGCCGCAAGCGCTCGATCAACTCAGT
>JACRBO010000854.1 GCA_016219235.1 Chloroflexota bacterium | reverse complement strand
CCGATAAGGTCTCCAACACCGGCCTGCCCCTGCGCCTGGACAGTCCGCCGGCGCAGGCCGGCTACGCCAGCCGCATCACCGACGTGCCGTTCAACGCCGCACTCCTGGTGCCCATCAGCTGGCAGGGCCAGACCACCGGTGTGTTGAGCGTCATGCGTTCTCAGCCAGGCCGCCCGTTTACCCAGGATGACGAGAATGCCGCTCAACTGCTCGCCGCACAGGCGGCTGCGGCGCTTGAGAACATCACACTGTCTGAACAACAACAGCACCGCGCCGTGCAATTACAGACCGCTGCCGAAGTATCCCGCGCCTCGTCCACCATCTTGCAACTGGAAGAGCTGTTGAATACCGTGGTCGAACTGGTGCGCGATAACTTTAACCTCTACTACGTGGGAACCTTCCTCCTGGACGAACAGGCCGAGTGGGCCTACTTGCGCGCGGGCACCGGCGAGGCCGGAGGGAAGATGCTGCAAGCCCATCACCGCCTGCGGGTAGACGAGTCGTCCATGATCGGCTGGTCGATTATTCATCGCCAGGCGCGCATCGCGCTGGATGTCGGGGCCGATGCCGCGCACTTCGATAATCCGTTGCTGCCCAGTACCCGATCGGAAATGGCGCTGCCCCTCATCAGCCGCGGGCGCATCATCGGCGCGGCGACCATTCAATCGACCCGGCCAGCCGCCTTCACAACCGACGACATCACGATTCTGCAAACGATGGCCGATCAGATCACGACTGCCGTCGAGAATGCGCGCCTGTTTGAGCAGGCCCAGTTGACTGTGCGGCAGATGTCGGCCCTGAACGACATCACGCGGGCAGTGTCGCGTGAGATCGAGCTGGTCCCGGTGCTGGAAGCCGCCTATCACAGCCTTCAGCACTTGCTGCCCCTGGATGCGTTTATCGTGGCGCTGTACGATCCGGCCACCGACCAGGTCGAATATCCGCTGGTCTACGATGAAGGTCGACGCTTCAGCGAGCCGCCGGCCACGCTGAAGCCCGCCTCACACGTCGGCCAGGTCATTCGCACTGGCGAAGCCATTTTGAAGAATGTGCCGCGTGACGAATGGCAGGCCGTGACGACCGTCACCGTTCCGATCGGCAATGCCAGCAAACCGTCGGCTTCGCTGCTGTATGTGCCGCTGAAACGCGGTGACGAGATCATCGGTGTGTTGTCCGTGCAGACCTATCAGTTTGATGCTTACACCGGCGATCATATGGGCTTACTGACCGGCGTAGCCAGCCAACTCTCCACCGCTATTTTGAACGCCCGCCTGTATGAACAGACGCGCCGCGCCGTCGAAGAACTGAACGCGCTCAATCGCCAGCTGACAGGTGAGGCCTGGCAAAGCTATGTGCAGACGCGCTCGCCGGACGCCGTCATCTGGCACGCCAACGATCCCAGGCTGAGCCAGGTTGGCAGCCAGCAGGCCGAACAACTGGCGGCCGGTGAAGTCACTGTGGAGCGCGTCGCCAACGAAGCGGAGATCCCGCCAACCGATGGGGATTGCCTCATCAGCGTTCCGATTGCCCTGCGCGGCCAACTGATCGGCGCCTTGCGATTCCGCACCGCGGCCAACAAATGGGACGACAATGCCCGGGCGATGGCGACCAGTATCGCCGGGCACCTGGCGCAGGCCGCTGAAAATACGCGGTTGATTGAGCAAACGCAGCGAACCGCCCGGCGCGAACAACAAATCGCCCAGGCGGCCGACAAGATTCACCGCGCCAGTGATCTGAACACGATTCTGCAGACCGCCGTGCAAGAGATCGCCCGCATCACCGGCTCGACGGATGTCGGCATTCAACTGGGGGCGTCTTCAGCTCTCGATCTTGAGCACCAGCACGATCTCCAACCGAACGGTCACGGCGAATCCGCCGAATTCGATCACGTATCAACTCTGGCGTGAGTGCGTATGCGACCGCGTCATGAGGAGACAGCCATGCCCGACGAACGACAGACCATGATTCATTCACCAGCATCGACGCAGCCTCACCCGGATGAGACCAGGGTCACGCTGTTGCCGCATCGCGCAGCGGCGATCGATTGGGTGTTGCGGTTGAGCCTGCTGCTGGGTGTTTTAAGCCTGGCAGCGTACGCGGTATTGATGACCCAGACTTACGTCTGGCAAATGTGGATCGACGTGATCGGGATCGTAACGGCCATGAGCAGCGCCGTCGTCGGCCGCCGGTATTTGCAGCGCGGCAAGCTGGACCCGGCCGGTTACTGGACGTTGATAGCCATCTTCTGTGCATTTGGCGTGGGCGAACTGGGCTGGAAGGATGCGTCACCACTGGAATCGCTGATCGCGCCGATGGTGATTCTGCTGGCTGCCTACCTCATACGTCCGCGACGTTGGTGGGTCTGGCTGATGGCGGCAGCGGGTTTCGTCGCCTTTGTGGCTCTGCTCACCTGGTGGCAGCCGTTCCCGCGAGTGCCGATCGACAGTGTCCCTGGCCTGTCGTATGTGTTCATTATCCCGGGCGTTGTCTTGATTCTCGGGCTGTTCACGCGCGCTATCCGGGCGTTTCGCATCGGCACAATTCGTACCCGCTTGCTGATCGCCTTTGCGGCAACAGTCGTACTGCCCGTGGCCGCGGCGGGCGGCATCTCTGGCCTCATCAGCTCCAACGCCTCGCAACAGCGCCTGTACGATCAGCTGGGCGCACTCGTGACGCTCAAATTGGCCCAGGTGGATAACTGGCTGAGCGATCTGCAGGTCGATTTGCGGTTCGAGATTGCGCGGGATGCCGATACCCGTCATCTGCCGACACTGCTCAGTCAATCACCGGACTCGATCGACTATCGAATTTCCGCGCAAGGCCTGCGTAGCCGCCTCCAGGATACACTCGCTGTGCGCCAGACTTTTGAAGAGCTGATCCTCGTCGATCTCACCGGCCGCATCATCCTGTCAACCGAACCCGCTCACGAAGATCGATCCGTCAACGCCGAGGATTTCTTTATAATGGGGTTGCAACGCACGTATATCTCGCCGCCCGGCGAAGTGCCGGCTCTGGATCAGGCCGGGGTTATGGCTGCCAGCCCCATAGTTGACGTGCAGGGCGCAACTATCGGGTTGATAGCCGGCCGCGCCAGTATCGCCCGTCTCAATCAGATTCTGGCCGTACGCGCCGGCCTGGGCACAACCGGTGAAACGCTGTTGGTAGGCACCCAATTGCAGCTGCTCAACGAACCCAGCCTGGGCAAACTAACGGAGACCGTTGACACCGTCAGCGCTCGCTTTGCCACTTCCTCAAATCCATCCGGGCAGAATATCTACATCGGCTATCGCGGTCAGACAGTGGCCGGAGCCTATCGCTGGGTGCCCGAACTGCAAGCGGGCTTGCTCGTCGAGCAGGATCTGGCCGAGACCAATCGCTCCACCGGCCTGACCCTGACGGTCACTGGCATCGTCACCCTGATCATCATGGCCCTGTCGATTGTCGTAGCGCTGGCCATTACGCGCAGCATCGCCAACCCGATTGGCCGGCTGGCCGAAACGGCCCGGCAAATTGCCGGAGGCGATTTTTCCGCCATGGCCGTGGCCGAACGCAACGACGAGTTGGGCACACTGGCGACCGCGTTCAATGGCATGACGAATCAGTTACGAGATTTGATCGGTTCGTTGGAAGATCGGGTGGCGTCCCGCACCGAAGAACTGCGGGCCAGCGCCGATGTGGGCCGCGCCGCCGCCTCAATTCTGGACACCGATCAGCTGCTCAGCCAGATCGTGAACCTGATTGTCGATCGCTTCGGGCTGTATTATGCCGCGGTGTTTACCCTGGATGAAACCGGCCAATATGCGGTCTTGCGTGAAGCTACCGGTGATGCCGGCCGCGCGTTGAAAGAAAAACATCACCGGCTGGAAGTTGGCGGCAACTCGATGGTCGGCTCGGCCGTGGCCGAGCGCAAAGCTCACATCGCGCTGGATGTGGGCACGGAAGCCGTGCGTTTTGCGAACCCGTTGTTGCCCGACACCCGATCGGAAATTGCCCTGCCCCTCATGGTGGGTGATCGCGTTCTCGGCGCGTTGGACGCGCAATCCACACGGGCCGCCGCCTTCGACGGGGCCAGCGCCGCGGTGCTGCAATCGATGGCAGATCAAATTGCAGTGGCTCTGAGCAACGCGGAGCAATTCAGGCAAACCAGCGTGGCCTTGCAACGAGCCGAGAACCTGGCCGAATCAATTCGCGCCCTCATCGAAGCGAGCAATGCTCAAGAGGTCGGCCAATACCTGGCCCGGTATGCCACCGACCTGGTGGCGGCCCACCGCACGGCCGTGTACATTGTGGATCATGATCTAAAGCAGATCACCGCGCGAGCGGCCGTGGGAGACGTGGCCGATCATGACGAGACTACGTATGAATTGCTGAATTCCGGCATCAGCGGCCTGGTGTTCCAATCCGGCCAGCCCGTCTTGTCGCTCAGCGCCGATGACGGGATCGAGCCGGCGGAAACTCGGGAACGTCGCCAACGGAATGGCACCGGCGCATTGATCGTCGTGCCGCTCGTCGCGCAGGGCCGGGTATTTGGCACGGTTACGGTGAGCAACCGCATCGGGCAGCGCCTGTTCACTCAGCGCGATGTGGACCTGCTCATGACGCTGGCCGCCCAGTCGGTGAGCATTATCGAGAAATTGCGCCTGTTCGAGCAGGCCCAACGCGCCTTCAGCGACCTCGACACGATCAATCGCCGTCTCACCGGCGAAGCGTGGGGCGATTTCACCCTCAGCCGGACCAACACAAGTGCCCGCTGGATCGGCACCACCGATCGGGCGCAGCAGACCGCCCTGCCCGAAGTGAGCGAGGCGCTGGCCGCCGGTCAGATCGCCACGCGCCCGCAAAATGGCCGCGGTCAACTGGGCATCGCCGTACCGATCAAAGTGCGTGATGTTCCGATCGGCGCACTGCGACTGGTGGTACCGCAGACGGCGTGGAATGATGAGCTGCGTACCACGCTTGATTCAATCGCCGGGCACGTCGCTCAGGCCGCCGAAAACGCCCGCCTGATCGATCAGACCCAGCGCGCGGCCCGGCGTGAGAAAGCCATCGCGGGCGCCGCGGACAGGATTCACCGGTCAACCGAACTCGAGACGGTGCTGCACACGGCGATCAATGAAATCAACCGCATCACCGGCCTGAGCGGCGTCAGCGTGCAGTTAGGCTTTGGTCAACACACAGTAACTGCCGGCCATGATTATCCAGCGGGCAAGGCAGGAGGCGAGTAACATGCAACAACTGGCGAACGCCATTCAGGCACACCTTGATACGCTGGTCGATCAGTACGACGAGCGCTTGCAAACCATGCCGGGCTATGTCAATTTTCCAGCCGCGGCGCGGCGCGATCTTGAACGCCAAATTCTAGGTCTCGTTGCTAAGTGTCTGACGGTTGGCGATTCGCAAGAATTAGTTCACTATGTCCGACAGCGAGCCGCGCACTGGGCGGCCGCAGGCCTGGAAATCGACTGGTTCCAGGCAGCCCTGATCGTGCCTGAAGAAATCCTGGTGCCGTTGATTGAGTCCGTTGAAGCCAGTACGTTTCTCTGGCAAGCCCTTAATCGCAGCCAGGCGGCCGTCTGGCAGCTGGTGGCGGAGCGTTTGCAGCAATCCGAAGAGAGATTCCGCCGCTTCTCAGCCGCGACTGAAGAAGGCTTGCTATTCCATGAGCAGGGCAAGATTCTGGATGTGAATCCGGCCACGCTGGCCTTATTCGGCTACTCGGCTGTTTCGGAGATCGTCGGTCGAAACCTGCTGGACTTTATCGTGTCCGAATCGCGGGCCCTGGTTCTGCAGAAGATGCAGCTGGACGATGTGCACCCCTACGAGGTGGAATGCATCCGCAAAGACGGCTCAGTTTTCCCGGTCGAGACCTCGACCCGTGCTTACCAGCACGGCGAAAAAACCGTCCGCGCAAGTTCGGTGCGTGACATCACCGGGCGCAAGCGCGCCGAAGAGAATCTGCGAAACAGCGAGGAGCGGCTCCGGGCGATTTACGAAGGAACCAATGATGCCGTCATGCTCCTCAATGAGCAGGGCTTCTTCGACTGCAACCCCCGCACGTTGGAAATGTTTGGCTTCACGACCAGGGAAGAATTCACGGCCGTCCATCCGGCCAATGTATCCCCGCCACATCAGCCGGACGGACAGGAATCGTTGCCGGCGGCTCAAGCGCACATCCAGGCTGCCTATCGGCAGGGCCACGATCGCTTCGAGTGGATACACCGCCGGACCACTGGCGAGGATTTTCCGGCTGAAGTGTTGTTGTCGGCGGTTGACATTGGCAAACAGCGGGTCTTGCAGGCCACCGTCCGCGACATCACTGAGCGCAAAACGCTCGAACAATCCATTCGCGATTCTCTTGAGCGGCGCAGCCGGCAGGTCGAAATCTCGCGGCAGGTGGCGCAGGAAATCGCCGCCGCCCCGGAGTTGAGCGATCTCTTTCAGCGTGTAGTGACCCTGACAAAAGAGCGCTTCAATTACTACCACGCTCAGATCTTCCGCTACGATCCGGCCAAAGAGGCCGTGGTCCTGGTAGAAGGCTATGGCGAAACGGGCCATAAGATGCTGGAGGCTGGACACCAGCTGCCTATGGGCGACGGCGTAGTCGGCAAAGCAGCCGAGACCGGTCAAT
>JACRBO010000886.1 GCA_016219235.1 Chloroflexota bacterium | reverse complement strand
TCGGATTCTGGTTCAGCCCCGATCGGACCGTTGCCCCCGATCGAGCCGCTGATCCGATCGGGCAGTCCGGGCGCGGGTGCGCTGATCGCTCTGGCCAGCGCGGCAACCATCGCTTCGGCGGTCGGATAGCGATCGGCTGGCTCTTTCGACAACGCTTTGAAGATGACGCGCTCTACGGCCAGCGGCACATCGGCCCGCACCGCGCGCATCGGACGCGGCTGTTCAGTGATGTGCTTGACCACCACGCCCATACTGCTATCCGCATCAAACGGCAGACAGCCCGTGATCATTTCGTACAACATCACGCCGAACGAATAGAGATCGGCGCGGCCATCCACCGGGTGACCCTGCGCCTGTTCGGGCGACATGTAATCGGGCGTGCCCACGCCGATACCCGATTGCGTCAACTGCCGCCCCAGCGCCAGAATCTTGGCGAGGCCGAAATCGGTCAGCAGCGCCCAACGCGAATCTTCAATCAAGATGTTGCCGGGCTTCACGTCGCGATGCACCACGCCCATTTTGTGCGCGTAGCCCAGAGCCAGGCCCACTTGCGCGGCCAGTTCCAGCACTACGTTCAACGGCAGCGGGCCCGTCAGCAAGTCACGCAGCGAGCCGCTGGTGACGTACTTCATCACGATGAAGACCGTGTCGTCGACGCGATCGAAGTCGTAGACGGGCAGGATGTTGGGGTGATCGAGCCGCGCGACGGCGCGCGCCTCCTGGTGAAACCGATCGAGGAAACCTTCTTCGTCGATGAAGTGCGGCGAGAGCACCTTGATCGCCACAAAGCGATCGAGTTTCTCCTGATAGGCTTTATACACGGTGGAAGTTGCGCCGCGCCCCAGCCGCTCTAATATTTTGTATTGGCCCAGCATCTGGCCGGTTAAGTCAGGCATAACCCACAGCTCTTAAGAGTAGTTTCTGTCCGAGAACCCCTTCAAACAAAGCGAAAGCATCCTGAGCGTAGTGTCGCAGCAGTATCGCGGCACGGAGTCGAAGGGGCGGTTCGGCCAAGAAACTTGGTTCAGCCGCATCCTTCGACTGCGCAGCGAAAAAGAACGCTGCTCCGCTCAGGATGCTTGCCCCAATTTCGAGGGGTTTTCGGACAGAAACTAGAGTAACGCGGCCTGCTCCGGCCGTTCAGGATAGGCCAGATTCAAGTGCTCGTAAGCGCGGGGGGTGGCCGTGCGGCCGCGCGGGGTGCGATCGAGAAAGCCCAGTTGCAACAGGTACGGCTCGACCACATCCATGATCGTATCAGACTCTTCGCTGATCGACGCAGCGATCGTTTCCAAGCCAACCGGCCCGCCGCCGAATTTCTCGATGATAGCTTTCAACACCCGCCGATCGAGATCGTCCAACCCCAACGGATCAACGTCGAGCAGCGACAGGGCTTGCGCGGCCAGCGCGCCATCGACCGTGCCATCGCCGCGCACCTGGGCGTAATCGCGCACGCGGCGTAAAAGGCGCAGCGCCACACGCGGCGTGCCGCGCCCGCGCCGCGCAATCTCCGCCAGGCCGCCGGGATCGATCGGGACGTTGAGCAAATTCGCAGCGCGCTGAATAATCTGCTCCAATACGGACTGCTCGTAATAGTCCAATCGATACACCGATCCAAATCGCGCCCGCAACGGTGAACTCACCAGCGCCAGGCGCGTCGTCGCGCCGACCACGGTAAAGTGCGGCAACTTCAAGCGGATGTTGCGCGCCGACGGTCCTTTGCCGATCACGATGTCGAGCGCGAAATCTTCCATCGCGGGATATAACACCTCTTCAATAGCGCGCCCCAGGCGGTGAATCTCGTCGATGAACAGCACATCGCCCGCTTTGAGATTGGTGAGAATCGCAGCCAGATCGCCAGCGCGTTCGATGGCCGGGCCGGACGTGATGCGCACGTTGACGCCCATCTCGCTGGCGACGATGTGCGCCAGACTGGTCTTGCCCAGGCCCGGCGGCCCGTAAAACAAAATGTGATCGAGCGCTTCGCCACGCTGGCGCGTCGCTTCGATCAAGATGCTGAGATTATCTTTGAGTCGATCTTGACCGGGGAAGTCGGCCAAGCGATGGGGCCGCAGCGCCCGATCGACGGCGACTTCTTCTTCGCGGGCTTCTGGAGAAATAGGCCGATCCGCCATGCGTAATCCGTTCTAGAGCAAAGTGCAACGATTATACCTGAACGGCAGGGGCATGCCAAACACGTAACCACACGCAGACAGATGCGTGTGCGTTTGCGTTGCCGTTGAATCGGTCATACAATTCTGACGCGCCCCCATCACGATCTCTCACTCTTCGGAGGACACATGGACAAGTATGGTTATCGTTTTTCGTTTGGCCCGTGGAACATCCACGAAGGCGCCGATCCCTTCGGCCCGGCGGTGCGCCCCTCGCGCACCTTTGCCGACAAGTTGGCCGTCCACAAAGAGCTGGGCTTCGATCTGGTACAGTTGCACGACGATGACGCTGTGCCCAACCTGGACGAACTCTCATCGGCGCAGATTCGTCAGACGGCGCGCACGTTGAAGCAAACGCTGGCCGACAACGGCCTCAGCGCCGAGTTTGTCGCACCGCGTTTGTGGGAACATCCCAACACGATCGATGGCGCGTACACGTCCAACGATCCGCAGGCGCGCGCCTACGCGATCGAACGCTCGAAGAAGGCGGCTGACATCGCGCAGGAATTGGGCACGGATCTGATGGTGCTGTGGCTGGCGCGCGAAGGCACGTATCTGCGCGAGACCAAAGATGCCGGACACGCAGCGCATCAATTGCTTGAGGCGATCAATACGCTGTTGGCGTATGATGCCAACTTGCGCATCGCGATCGAGCCTAAGCCCAATGAACCGATGGACCTGGCCTACATCCCCACGATGGGTCACGCGCTGGCGCTCGGCTTCCAGGCGAATGACCCCAAGCGCGTCGGCGTGTTGATGGAGACCGCGCACTCGTTATTGGCCGGGCTTGATCCCGCGGACGAGATCAGTTTTGCGCTGACCTTTGGCAAATTGTGGAGCGTCCACCTGAACGATCAGAACGGCCTGAAATTCGATCAGGATCGATCGTTTGGGGCAATCAACCTGCGCACGGCGTTCAATCAAGTGCGCGTGCTGGATGAGAATCGTTTCTGGGAAGTGGGCGTCGTGGGCATGGACGTGAAAGCACTGCGCACACAGCCGGCCGCCCTCGCGACCAAACATCTCCGCAACAGTCTGCATATGTTCTTGCGGCTGGTCGAGTTGTCACGCTCGCTCGATCGGGCAGCCGTAGCCGAATTGATCGCCGCCCGCGATTACGAAGAACTGGACTGGTTGATTCTCAGTCATCTGATCGGTCGCGCAGCGTAAAACTATGCTAGAATTGCGGGCGTTTAGGCAACGCCCGCAAATTTTATCAGGAGCCAGCGCATGTCTCAAGTCTACGTCAGTCAACATCCTCTGGTGAAGCACAAACTCACGTTGCTGCGCAACATCGCCACCAAGCCCAAGAAATTCCGCGAACTGGTGCGCGAATTAGCCATCTTGCTCGCCTATGAAGCCACCGCCGACCTGCAACTCGCCGAGAAGACCGTGACCACGCCGATGGGCGAAGCGCATGGTTACGAACTCGGTGAGAAGATCGGCCTGGTGCCGGTGCTGCGCGCGGGGCTGGGCATGGTCGAAGGCGTGTGGGAGATGATGCCCGCCGCCGAAGTGTGGCACATCGGCCTGTTCCGCGACGAGCGCACATTGAAGCCGATTGCCTACTACAATCGCTTGCCCATTGCGCCGACGGTGGATGTCTGCCTCGTGCTCGATCCCATGCTGGCGACGGGCGGCTCGGCTTCAGCCACGATCGATATTCTCAAACGCTGGGGCGCGAAAAAGATTAAGTACGTCGGTTTGCTCGCCGCGCCCGAAGGCATTGCCCGCCTCAGCGCCGATCACCCCGACGTGCCCATTCACCTCGCCGTCATCGACGAGCGCTTGAACGACATCGGCTACATCGTGCCCGGCCTGGGCGATGCGGGCGATCGGCAGTTTGGGACGGGCTAAAAGTGACAGGATGACACGATGACAAGATGATCAGGCTGATAAAGATCATCTTGTCATCCCTTCATCGTGTCATCTTGTCAGGTGCTTCCCGGTACGCAGTGATACTCGAACCATTTTGATGACCAAACTCACTCTCCACGAAATCTATCTCGCTCAACAGCGCATCGCGCCGCATGTTGTTGAGACACCGCTGCACTATTCATCGTTGCTCAGTCAACAACTGGGCAGTGACGTGTGGCTGAAGCTGGAGAATCGTCAGCACACCGGCTCGTTCAAGCCGCGCGGCGCGTTGAACAAGATCCTGTCGCTCAGCACGGAAGAACTGGCGCGCGGCATCGTGGCGGCATCGGCGGGCAATCATGCTTTAGGCGTGGCGCATGCGGCGAAGCAACTGAATCTCGCTAACGTCGATGTCTTCGTGCAAGCCAATGCCGCCCCCACCAAAATCGCGAAGTTGCGCCAATATCCGATCAGTTTGCATCTGACTGGCGACACGTTCGATGAAGCCCAGGCCGCGGCCTTTGAGTTTGCCGGGAAATCGGGCGCGACGTTCGTCTCGGCGTATGACGACGTGCAAGTCATCGCGGGGCAAGGCACCGTTGGACTTGAGATCGCGTCTACCCTGCCCGATATCAATACGATCGTGGTGCCCGTGGGCGGCGGCGGATTGATCGCGGGTATCGCCACCGTCGCCAAGTCACTCAATCCTACGATTCGGGTGGTGGGCGTCAATCCGGCCGCGTCACCATCGGCGTATCTATCCAAACGCGACGGCCAGCCGTACGATCCATACGATCACGAACCGACGCTGGCGCAGGGCCTGGCGGGCGGCTTTGGCCGCGTGCCGTTCATGGTCGGCATGATGTTGATCGACGAGATCGCGCTGGTCACTGAAGAGGAGATGAAGTCGGCTATCGCGGCGCTGATCGATTCCGATCAAATGCTGGCCGAAGCTTCGGGCATTGCGGGGCTGGCGGCAGTGTTGGCCGGCAAGGTACAGATCAGCGGCAAGACCGTGGTCGTGATCACGGGCGGCAATATCGATTCGGACACGCTGCGGTTAGTGCTCGGTGTCAACGAATCGGCTCAGAATCAACGAATGACAGTCAACGAATCGGCAGCGAATCAACGAATGCCCCGACGCGGCGCGCGCTTCACCAAAATTCTCACGGCCGACCAGATCGAAGCGCTCCGCGGCGGACAGCAAACCTGGTTGGCCGACCGGCCCGGCCTGGTTCACACCCAGTATGATGCCCTCACGTATCGTCTCAACGGTCTGGCGATGGACGTTCACAACGAACTTGGGCCGGGGCACCGCGAGAGTGTCTATCACGACGCTCTGGCGGCGAAATTGGCACAAACCGACTTGACCTTTCTGGACGAACCGGAACTTCTGATCGAGCTGGCAGATGGCACACCGATCCACACGTATCGACCGGACTTCATCGTGCAGGACGCAATTCTGATCGAACTGAAAGCACAGCATTGGCCGATGACGCGGGACGACATGGCGCAAATCTTCGACTATTTTGCCGCCACCGACTGCGCCGAAGCGCTGTTTCACAATTTCGGACGACCCAGGCTGGACCATCATCGCCTGTTCAGGCCAAAGCATATTGCCTACAGCCATCAACGCCGGGCCGACGGATCGTAATTCGAACATTCGTTGATTCGAGCACATTCGTTGACACCCATTCGTTTATTCGAGCACATTCGTTGACACCCTTCTTATTCGTCTTCCTCGTCGCCTTCATCCTGTCGTTCGCCCTCACCCCGCTGGCCGCGCGTCTGGGCGTGCGTCTGGGCCTGGCCGATGTGCCCGGCGGCCGCCGTCATCACGCGGGGAAAGTTGCGCGTACGGGCGGCCTGGCGATCTTCGTGAGTTTCATCGCGGCAACGCTGCTGTCCCTCACGCTCGATCTGCCGCGCAACGATCCGAATGAGCTCACGCGCATCACCGGTCTGATCGCGGGCACGACGATCATGTTTGCCTTCGGCCTGCTGGACGACAAATTCGAGTTCCGCCCCGG
>JACRBO010000857.1 GCA_016219235.1 Chloroflexota bacterium | reverse complement strand
TAAACTCGATCTGGAAGGTTCTGTATCAACTGCCGTTTGTCGACGTGAACTTCTTCGAAGGCGGCAACTTCCCGACGACGGACGTGGGCCTGGTGCTGCGCCTGGCCGCCGTGACCTTTGCCTTTATCGCCATCGCCGTCGCGGTCGGGTGGTGGTGGTCGCCGCGCAAGTGGCTGCCGTTGACGGGCGCGTTCGTCGGTATCGGCGCCACGTTCTTCACGACAATCTTCACCAACGGGGTAGGATTGGGCACGGGCTTCGTCGGCTCGCTGGGCTACTGGCTGGTGCAGCAAGGCGTGCAGCGCGGCACGCAGCCCATCTACTATTATCTGGCAATCACGCCGTTCTATGAATACCTGCCCATGCTGATCGCGGCGATAGCGACCGTGGTCTATACGGTGCGCGCGATCCGGGCGCGGCGCGCTCACCAACTCGATGGGCATAGCTGGGCCGATCGGTTGTTCTTGCCGTTCGTGTTCGTGTGGATGTTCGGCGCGTGGCTGGGCTTCTCGTACGCCGGTGAAAAAATGCCGTGGCTCATGGTCTATTTGGCCTTGCCGATGATCGTATTGAGCGGCAGATTCCTGGGCGAATGGCTGGATACGTTCGATTGGCGCGCGATGTTCGCGGAGCGGCAGTGGTTGGCAGGCTTGCTGCTCACGGCCGCGATCGTCTCCGCCGGCTGGGCCGTGGGCAATTTGGAGAAGTCCTTCAGCGGCCTGCAACTCGATAGTCTGGTGGCCTTCTCCGGCTGGTTCAGCGCGCTGATCGTGCTGGCGATTGCCGTGCTGGCGCTGTGGCGCATGTCGCCGCGCCCGGGCTGGCGCACGCTGTTCAGGCTGGTCGGTGTGATTAGCCTGATCGCGCTGGCCGCGTTGACGATTCGCACTGGCTGGATTTGGAACTACATCACTTATGATTCAGCGCTGGAGTACGGCGTGTACGCGCACGCGGGGCCGGGCGTCAAACAGGTGATGAAACAGATCGACGAGTTTTCGCAACGCACCACGGGCGGCAAGTTGATCAAGATCGCGTTTGATGCAGATGCGTCGTGGCCGTTCTACTGGTATCTGCGCGATTACCCGAACAAGGCGCAGATGTCCAATACACCGTCGCGCACCGATCTGGATGTACCGGTAATCATCTCCAGCGCGGCGACGTGGAACTCGGTGGATAATGCCACGCGCAAGACGCACAGTTACTGGCAGGGCCATCGCATCTGGTGGCCGATGGAAGACTATAAGAAATTTGCCGAATGCCCGATCAGCGAGTTGGATGCAGCCACCGGCCAACCGATCAATGTGTCGGCGTATGACGAAAACAGCGACGGTGCAATCGATGCAGACGAGACGGCGCGCGGCAAGACGCGGTGCAGTAGTTATTTCATCCGCCACATCCCCGAATCGATCGTGACGATCGGGCGCTGGCTGATCGAGCCGGAACGGCGCGCGTCGCTGGTGAACATCTTCCTCAATCGCGATTACGCGCAGTACGCGCAGTTGCAGGGATTGCAGCCCAATCCCGAAAACGGCAACCAGCCGCTGACGCCCAACAATTGGCCGCTGGTCGACGACTTCCGACTGTACGTGCGCAAAGACATCGGCGCGTCGATCTTGACTGAATCGGTTGGCGCAGTGCAGCCACTGACACCCGAACAAATTGATCCGTACCTGACAGGCTGGAAGGACATAGCAGCCGTTCAGGTGTGGGGCTCGATCGGGACGGGCGAGAGCCAGTTCCAATCGCCACACAGCATCGCCGTCGCGGCGGACGGATCGCTCTACGTGGCCGACGGCTTCAATCATCGCATACAGAAGTTCAACGCCGACGGCGAATACGTGATGTCGATCGGCACGCCGAGCGGCCAGTCACCCAATCCGCCGACTGGCACACTGAATGAGCCGTGGGGCGTGGCAGTTGCGCCGGATGGCTCGATCTACGTGGCGGACACGTGGAATCACCGCATCCAGCACTTCAGTGCCGGTGGCACGTTCATCAACGGATGGGGCGCGCTGGGCGATACCGGCGGCCAGGCCGTGGGCAATGAGGGCCTGTTCTACGGGCCGCGCGGCATCGCGGTGGATGCAGACGGGCGCGTGCTGGTGGCCGACACCGGCAACAAGCGCATCCAGGTGTTTGACAAGGACGGCCAGTTCATCACGCAGTTTGGCGGGGGCGGACTCGATCAAGGTCGCCTGGACGAGCCGGTCGGTGTGGCGGTGGACGCGCAGGGCAACATCGTCGTGGCCGACACGTGGAATGGCCGCGTGCAAATTTTCGATCCCAACGGTCAATCGATCGCGGCGTGGGACATCGACGGCTGGCTGGATAAAGAGTTGGTCGGCAAACCCTACCTCGCGGTGGGCGCGGACGGGCGCGTGTACGTGGCTGATGAAGTCAGTCAACGTGTGTTGATCTTTGATGCGACCGGCCAGTATCTGGGCGGCTTCGGCCAGTATGGCAGTAATGAGCGCGGCTTTACCCTGCCGGGCGGCATCGCCGTGGATGGCGAAGGCTTTATTTACATCGCTGACACCGGCGATGGCCGCGTATTGAAGTTCCCGCCGTTTGAACCGTAGGACTCACCCCCTAACCCCCTCGCCTGAAATCAGAAAGATGATTTCAGGAGAGGGGGAGCGGCCTCACCCTTACATTATGCATTATGCATTGTGCATTGTGAATTGTAACGATATAATGCCGATGCGTTCATCTCCACCATCCCCGGAGGCACATCTGTGAAGCTACACGAATATCAATCGAAGCAGTTGTTTGCCAAATACGGCATTCCGATTCCTAAAGGTGAAGTGGCAACCACGCCGGAAGATGCCCGCCGCATCGCGCGCGACTTGAACAAGCGCGTCGTGATCAAATCACAGGTACTGGTGGGCGGACGCGGCAAGGCGGGCGGCGTGAAGTTGGCCAACACGCCCGATGAAGCCGAGCGCGTCGCCGGACAAATTCTGGGCATGGACATCAAGGGCCTGACCGTGCGCAAGGTGCTGGTCGATGAAGCGGCTGACATCAAGCAGGAGATTTATCTGGGCATTGTGCTCGATCGGGTGCAGCGCCGCGCGATCATGATGGCCTCCGCCGCAGGCGGCATGGACATCGAAGAAGTCGCGCGCACCCAGCAGGCGAAGATCATCCGCGTGGCGATCGATCCG
>JACRBO010000869.1 GCA_016219235.1 Chloroflexota bacterium | reverse complement strand
CAGCGTAATCAGCGTGAATCAGCGTCCTGATCTTCTTCACCAACCACCACGCACCCAACGCCGGGAACACAAACACGACCGGCATCAAACCGATGGCGCGCAGATTGCTCGGCGTGATCTCGTTCACCGCCAGCGTCGTCGGCAGCAGCATGATCAGTGTTAATACGATCAAACTAAAGTATGCGCCGCGCCGCTGCACCGTGCGCCCGCGAAACATCCCGATCAGCGCAACGACGACACCTGGCACAAACAACGCACCCAACACCACCGGAAAGAGCGGTCGCCCCGGCAAGTTGAAACGGATATACGGATCGCCCTCAACAAAGAACATGCCCAACGCCTTCAGTGCGTTCTCGAATAACGGCGTCAGTTGATCGCCGCGTGGCGCAACCTGTTGAATGCGCGTCAGGAAAGCGTCGGGGTGCTGCACAAAGTACACGCCCAATGGCAAGAATACAATCACCGCTGAGGCCACCATGATCATGAACTGCGTCAATCGATCAAGCCGATGCCCGCGATCAAAGAGGATGAAGTACAAGAAGATCAGCGCAATGCCGATCGGAAACAATCGGGCCGCAAGATACGTGTAGAGGTTCAAGCCGACGAGCACGCCCGCGGCGACGAACCACCGATAGCGATTCAGCCGCAAGCCGCGAAACAAGGCCGCCAGCGCCAACGCCTGAATCAACGGCTCGCTGATCGAGCGAAAGCCCAGGCGGCTCATGAGGATGTGCCAGAACGAGGTCGCAATGAAAATCGCGGCGAGCAGTGCAACAGTCTTGCTTCCTGCATCGTGCATCTGGCGTGCAGGCTGCACGATGCGAGATGCAAGAATCTCCGCAACCACCCGGTACGTCGCCGCGACGGTCAGCACGCCCAGCAGCGCCGCCGCCAGCCGCATCGCAAACACCGACGGACCGATCAACTTCATCCACGCAGCGGCCCAATAAAAGAACAGGACTTCTTTGCCGGTATAAGCCTCGATGAAGATCGGCGCGCTCTCGCCACGCGCGATCTGTTCCGCGATGATCGTATCGGCGGCCTCGTCATAGTGCAGGCCGGGCGGCAGCGCACCGATCTGCCAGAGGCGCAGGAAGGCAGCAATCACGAGTGTGACAATGATCAGCCATTGCGTGGTGCGTGCTGCGTGGTGCGTGTTCACTCGTTACTCGTCACTCGCCACATTCAGCGCCTGCTGCAAATCCGCCACAATATCCTCCGCGCTTTCGATGCCGCACGACAGGCGCACCAGCCCATCACCGATGCCTTGCCGCAAGCGTTCCTCGCGGCCCAGCCCATGATGGCTGGACTGCGCCGGATACAGCAGCAGCGAGTACACATCGCCTAAGCTGGTCGCACATTTGATCAGTTTGAGCGATTCCATGAAGCGAAAGACCTTCGCTTCATCAGCCTCACGCAATTCAAACGTCACGATGCCGCCAAAACAATCTGCACGAAACAGTTGCTTCGCCGTCGCGTGATCGGGATGATCGGGCAAGCCGGGATAGATCACTCTCGCAATCGAGGGTTGCTCGCTCAACCACTGCGCCGCTCGCGCTGCATTCGCACATTGCTCGCGCATGCGCAGTGCCAGCGTCCGCACGCCGCGCAGCACCAGCCACGCCTCAAACGGGCCGAGGTTGCCGCCGTACAGACGCAGTTGAGTGCGCAGTTCACTCGCGCGTGCGGTGTCGGTCGCGATCACACCGCCCATCACATCGCCGTGGCCGCCCAGATATTTCGTCGCCGAGTGCACCACCACATCCGCGCCATGCGCGATGGGCTGCATCACGTAGGGCGTGGCAAACGTCGCATCGACGATCACACTCGCGCCCACGGCGCGCGCCGCGTTTGCGATCGACGGCGGATCAGGAATCTTCAACAGCGGATTCGAGATCGATTCGAGGAAGATCGCGCGCGGGTGAAAACGATCAATCGCGGCCTGTACCGCGTCTCGATCGGTGATCTCGACAAAGTGGACCGATTCGCCCGGCACGAACATCTTGTGCAGCAGCGAGAAGGTCGCGCCATACACATTCTGCGCCGCGATCAACGGGCATTCTGTCGAGATGTTGGCCTGCACGAAAGCAGCGTGCAACGCGGCCATACCCGTGGCATACGCGACTGCTTCCTCCGCGCCTTCGAGTTCGGCCACGGCGCTTTCCAGCGCAGCGACCGTCGGGCTGCCATAGCGCATATACGAATAGCCCACCCCGTCATGCAGCGCGCCCGATAGATCGTCCATGTCGTCATAGGTGTACGTCACCGCCGGATCGATCGACGGCGCGATCGGGCGACCGCCGGCCGCCGGTTGATCGCTCCCGGCGTGAACGGCTTGCGTAAAGAATCGATCGTGAGCGGTCATCATGTCTCCTCGGTCTTTCATTGGAAAGTGTTTCGTAAAGCGGCTGGCGAATGAAATTCGCGCCAACAGTTGCACGAAGCCGACCTTCGTCGGCTGGAATCCAGTCGGCGGCGGCCGACTTTGCGTAGTTGTTGCTGCGATTTCAATCGCCGATGCAGAGTACAAACCGGTTAAGAAACAGTCTTAAGCAATGTGCAACAGCGTCGTGGTTGTCTCGCCGTCGACGTGTTCCATGTGACGCCAGCTGCTGTTGTCGTTCAGCGTAATCCAGCGGCGCTCTTCCGTACGATAGAACCAGTCTTTGTCCTGTTGATAATAGACTTGATGGTTGGCCGCTTCCCAGATGTTGAGAATTTCGTTGCTGTGCGCGTGCGTGTCGTCGAAGTCGGTGGTGGAGCGCTGGCCCATTTCGCTATACCGCTCGTTGAGTTCCAGCAGCAGCGTGTTGATCTCGGCGGGCATGTGCGTCACCTTCAGCCCGATCGATTGCGCCTCTTCAAACAGGATGGGGTAGCTGTGCGACGGATATTTGCTGTTGAGCGTCCGCGAGATTTGATCGGCTTTGGTTTCGTCGTCGATGTGATAGGCCAGCAGACTCTTGCACAGCATGATCGACAGCGACTCGGCCCGATCGACTGCGCCGATCACCAGTGGATGCACGTATTGGAACAGCGCCTTGTACGGGTTCTCTTTGGATTCAGCCTGTTCGGCGCGCCACAGTCCGATCACGCGCGTGAGTTCGTTGAGGCTGACACTGACGCGCGCATTATCGCGATCGAGCGGCGACAGGTCGTGCGTCAACGAGGTATCGACGGGCGTCAGATACGCCATCGGCCCCATCATGATCTCGTCCGCGCCCAGCGTAATCATCGTGGCCGCCGACGCGCATTCCAACGGCACCAGCGCGATCAGGCGATTGCAGTATTGGCGCAGCAGGTTGACCAACCGCAACGAAGCGCGCCCGTCGCCGCCGCTGGACTTGATGTACAGATACATGAGATCTTGCTTGCCGATCTTCTCCAGCAGTTCATACAACGCCACCACGTCGTTATGGCAGACCGAGCCTTGCGGGCTGTTCCAGTACGTGACGATCGGGCCGCCCAGCAACGCGGCGACCTGCTCGATCAAGATTTGCGTTTGATCGAACAGCACGGGAGGCTGCTTGATTTTGGGGGCTTCAACGGGTTGATCCATTAGTCTCCTTCAAGACGTTTAGGCTTGCGCGGTGGTCAATGATTCCAGAAAAGTCTGCGTGATGCGTTCGAGTTCTACTTCAGTGGAATAGGCGGCGACTTTCAAATTCGGCGCGGGATTGCCGGTGATCATCTTGCTCAGGCGCAGGCCCGATCGATACACACACAACACCGGTTTGCCCAACTGCACGGCCAGACCGTACTCATAGCCCACGCCCAGCGAGGGTGTGCTCACTTCTGCGATCATCACGTCGCATTGATGCACCCAAGCTACATCACGCTCGAAGACGATATGGGGCGAGGCGTCCTTCTCGCGCTCCACCACGTCGGGGTCGGCCACGTGCGCCGATAGAACATCGTGGCCCAACGCTTGCAAATACGCCACCAGCTGTTGATAGATCGCCGCGTGTTCGCGCCCGCCGCTGATCGAACCGGAGAAGTAAATCTTCATGCGCGCGATTATACTGGAAATTGGAAGTTAGAGGATGGCGATTAGCGAGTGTGTCCGCGGCCCGGCGGCGTGGGAGCCGCCTCTGCTGACGCCTTTTGCGTGCACCCGTTAGCGATTGCCAGTGGGAAAAAAGGAGGGGCCGCAACGGCGACCCCTCTCCAACTTCCAATGTCCAACCTCTAATTTCCAACTTCCAATCTCAATATCTCAGCAACGCCGCGATACCGGCCTCCGTCAACCCCATGTGGCCGCGCACCATCACCACCCGGCCGCCCTGTTCGACCACTTTGCTGATCACCGCCTCCACCGCATCGGGGATTTGATCGAACGTGCCATTGCAGTACGGGCAGCGCGCCATCGACTGCGCGCTCAGGTAGCCGCACTGGCCGCAGCGATACCCCGGCGACTGGAAACCTTCCGCAATCAGCAACGTCTGCACCTGTCCGGCGTGCGCCGCGCGCAGTACATCGCCTAACCGGGCCGCGCCATGGCTGTTCTTGGCCGCTGCCGTTATGGCGGCATCGGCCAGTTCGGCTTCTCGTTTGGCTTCGTACTCGTCGATGACCTTCAGCGCACGATCGCGCACGGCCAGATCGGCTTCGTCGATGTCGGCTGCGAAGGTGCCGATGACGCGCTCGGCCCAGGGTTGCGGCAGATAGCCCCGCAATTCGCTCAGTACCTCGGCATTGCCGCCCGGCACCACGTACCGCGGCGAGTGTTTTTCGCAAAACGCGGCCAGCGCTGCCGCGGCATCTTTGACGTTGCGTTTGATCTTCGCATTCTCCTGCCGATCGGTCGGGGCGTCGGAATTGCGCCGGCGGCCGGTCGGGGTGGCGCCCACGCCCGATTTGGTCTTGCGCACTTCTTCGCCCAATACGCCTTCGCCATCGACGATTTCGCCCAGCTGGACAAAGATAAAGCGCGCCCCCTGCCGATCGACGATCGCGGCGACAAAGCGCCCGTAGGCGTCCCACAGATTCGCCAGCGGCGTGATGTGCGGTTTGGGCCCGACGAAGATCGAATCGCCGATCGGGACGGCGAGTGAATACACTTTCCAGAAGTCCTCGTGCTGATTCGAAAAGATCGCCAGCCCGCGCCCGCTCCAGTCATATTCGTGATCGAAGAACGCTTCGATGCGGGCGGCGTCGCCGTTGGCGCGGCCGCCAACGCTGCGCAGCAAGTGGCGCAGGGTCAGGCGGTATTCATCGCGGGTGCGTCTGGTGGGATCAACATTGAGGGTCAGGCTGAGTACGCCATGTTGACCCTGATACTCGGCGAGCTGCTGCAAATCATCTTTGCTAAACATGACACGCCTCCTGAGGATGATAATCGAGCACAGCGCGATTGCCGCGCTCGTGAATTACCGGGGACGATCGGCCAGCGTCAACGGCAGTTGAAGAGTTTGGCCGTCGCGCAAAATCGTGAGTGTCACCTCCTGCCCGACCAGTTTTTGACTGGATAAATACGCGATCATCTGATCGAAACTGACAATCGGATCGCCGTCGATAGCGGTGATAATGTCGCCGCCCGCCACAACCGGAATGCCCCGTACCGTAAGCTGCTGGTCGCCGCCGCGCACGCCGGCTCTATCCGCCGGGCCGCCACTGACGACGGATGACACCAACACGCCCTTAACCACCGGCAGTTTTAGCGCGACGGCCAATTCACCGATAGTGAAGTGATTGTCGACGCTGACACCCAGATAGGGATACGAGGCGCGCCCATCCTTGAGAATCTGCTGCGCCACGCGCCTGACGGTGTTGGACGGAATAGCAAAGCCGACGCCGGAGTTGGCGCGATTGGTGCCGTCGGTACGGATGGCGGCGTTGACGCCAATGACTTCGCCCTTGGAATTCAGCAGCGGCCCGCCGGAGTTACCGGGGTTGATGGCCGCATCGGTCTGGATGATGTCGGGATTGCTAAAATTACCGGACGCGCTGGTTGGCCCATCGGCGGGCAGCGTGCGGCCTTTGCCACTGACGATACCCACCGTCATCGTACCCACCAGACCAAACGGGTTGCCGATGGCGATCACGCGCTGCCCGACCTTCACCAGATCCGAATCGGCGATGGGCAGGGGCTGTAACTTAGCGGCATCCACGTCAACCTTGATCACGGCCAGATCGCTGTAAGGATCGGTGCCGATTAACTTAGCCACCGCCACACTGCCATCGGCAAAGGTCACGTCGATCTCGTCTGCGCCTTCGACGACGTGATTGTTGGTGACGATGTGCCCATCCAGATCGATCACGAAGCCGGAGCCGGAACCGAACTCGGTCAGATCGCTGCCCGTGCCGCCCGACACATCGATGTTGACCACACCGGGATTGGTGCGCTCGTAGACGTTTTGGAGCAGCAGTTCAACCGCGTCGGCAGAGATTTCGACCGAGGCAGGCAGCGGCGTGGGCGGCACGGCTGACGTCGGCTCGATCTTGCCGACAACTATCGGTCGGGGCGTGGGCGTTTCAAACACGCTGAATTCGCGGCAACCGGCTACTAACAGAACGGCAATAAGGGCCATCGTTACAGACTTGATCGACTTCATCGTTCTATCCCTTGAAATAAGTTAGCGGTCAATAAGTCAATTGGTCAACCGGTGATTGGTCAACCGGTAATCGGTGACTGGATTGCGAGTCAACCAGCTAACCGATTGACCAGTTACCAATCACCAATCCCCTACTTCCGATACTGCGCCAACTGCTCAAACAGGTTCTTTTCAATACCCGTCAAATTGGTCGGTAAAGAAACCTGTACCCTCACCAGTAAGTCTCCATGATTTTGGGGTTCGCGCAAGTTAGGCATGCCCTGACCGCGCAGGCGGAACACCCGTCCCGGCTGCGTCTCGGGCGGAATCTTCAACTTCACATCACCCGTCAGTGTGGGCACAGTCACTTCGCCGCCGAGGAGGGCCGTGTACAGATCAGTCGTCACATCGGTCTTCAGGTTATCGCCATCCCGCTCGAATTTGGGATCAGCCGCGATATTGACCACGAGGTACAAATCGCCCGCCGCCGCACCCGATCGGCTGGGGTTGCCCTGACCGGCCACACGAATGCGCGAACCGGTTTTAACGCCGGCCGGGATTTTGACTTCCAGCTTTTGGCCGTCTTTTTGCACTGTGAGAGTTGCGCCGGTGTAGGCATCGCGCAGGCTGATCTCGACCGGCTGATCGATGTCACGGCCGCGCGTCGGGGCGCGGGAGGCCGATCGGCGCGCGCTATGCGCCGGCCCCGCTCCGGGTTGGCCCTCACCCACTCCGCCAAAGATGCGCGTAAAGAAATCGGAGAAGCCGCCGCTGCCGCCAAAGAGATCGCCCATATCGACGGTTTCACCCCCGGTCGTCCACTGATTCCAATCGAAGCCGCCCGGCCGGCCGCCCATGCGCTCGTATTGCTGCCACTGCGAACCCAGCGTATCGTATTTCTTGCGCTTCGCGGGATCGCTGAGCACTTCATTCGCCTCGTTCAATTCCTTGAACTTGGTTTCTGATTTTTTATCGCCGGGATTGTTGTCAGGGTGAAACTGGCGGGCCAGTTTACGGTAGGCCTTTTTAATCTCGTCCTGCGTGGCTGTGCGCGGGACGCCGAGGGTTTGATAGTAGTCTTTATAGTCCATTGACACTCACATCCAGCTCATGTTGAAAGGTGAGCCTCTAAAAATATTATACCCCGAATAAGGTCTTGTAAACGATCAATACTTG
>JACRBO010000887.1 GCA_016219235.1 Chloroflexota bacterium | reverse complement strand
GCACGTCGTCGTGTCGGACTTGCGCCAGCGCGAATTTGCCGATCTGATGCGCCTGCCGCTCGACTCGATCACGGTCGTGCCCAACGGCGTGGATGTGGCCGCCTTCTACAAACTCGAAGTCACCACGCGCGATCTGATCGAGCGGCTTGATCTGCTCTCTGCCGCGCCGATACTGTTGCTGCCTGTGCGCGTGACGCCGCGCAAAAACATCGAGTTGGCCGTGCGCGTGCTGGCTCACCTGCGCCGCGATTTTCCGCGCGCTTGCCTCATCATCACCGGGCCGCTGGGGCCGCACAACGTCGCCAATGCTGACTACTTCGCCCAACTGACGGGCCTGCGGGCTGAGCTGGACCTATCGGGTGCGGTACACTTCCTGGCGGAGTTGATTGAGGGTTATTTGCCTGATGAAGTCATCGCCGATTTCTATCGACTATCGGACGCACTGATCATGCCCAGCCGCGAAGAAGGCTTTGGCATCCCCGTCATCGAAGCGGCCTTCAGCCATTTGCCGATCTTCTGCGCGGACATTGCGCCGCTGCGCGCATTGGGCCGCGATGATGTAACGTACTTCTCGCCCGATGATGATCCCGGCGTGATCGCTTCGCTGTTGACCGATCATTTTCGCCGCGCCGGTGTAGCGCGTTGGGCGATGCGCGCACGCAGTACGTATAGCTGGGCGCGCGTGTATGCGGATCACATTGCGCCGTTGTTGGTGAAAGGAGGGTCACGATGAAATCTCGCAAATTCGCTTCGGTCCAGACCGCGCTCGTACCGATCGTGCTGGGCTGTGATTATGCGGACTCGCTGCGCGCCGCGCTGCTGCTGGCCGTCGATGTCGTGCTGGTGGGCGTCGTGGTGGTGCTGCCCGATGAGCCGCTCAGTGCGGGCGCAGCCAAAGCGCGTGACGTGCGCCGGTTGCTGCGCGAGTTGAGCGCCGGTCCGCAACTGCGCTACAAAGCTCAGGTTCAAGTCTCGCGCACGCCCTGGCCGGAACTGCTCGGCGTGATCGCCGCCGAGCAACCCGATCTGCTGCTGCTGGATTATCCGTGTCAATTGGAGACGCTGGGCGTGACCGCCGCCGATGTGTTGACGCGGCCGCCCTGCGATATCGCGCTGGTGCGCGGCCCGCTGCCCGATCACATTCAGCGCGTGCTGGTGCCGGTGCGCGGCGGCCCGCACGCGGAACTGGCGCTGCGCGTGGGCTTAAGTCTGCGCCCACAGCACCTGACGACGCTGCACTTGACCTCGGCCGATCAAGCCGAAACGGACGCGCCGTTTCGCGGGCTGGAACAAGTCTTGAGGCGCTTGCCGGAAGTGCAGGCTCAATCGGCGGTGACGTCTGATCCGGCGCAGACGATTGTGGAACACGCCGCCGGTTGCGATCTGATCGTGATGGGCGCGACCGCGCAGCCTGCGCGCAGTCACGCCTCGTTGGGCGCGGTCGCCGATCGGGTGTTGCAAGACTCATCGGCCGCAGTACTGGCCGTGAAGACGCGCCGCCCCATGCCCATCAGCCTGCCGGAGACCGTCTCGGGCACACAGGCGATCTCGATCCTGGTGGACAAATGGTTTGCGCAAAATACCTTTGATGCCGGAGAGTTTGAAGATTTGCGGCAATTGGTCGAGCTCAAGCAATCGCAGCAGGTCACGATCAGTCTGGCGTTGCCGGCGTTGAATGAAGAAGCAACCGTCGGGCGCGTGATTGAGATGGTGAAGTGTGCCTTAATGGACGACGTGCCCTTGCTGGACGAGATCGTATTGATCGATTCCAACTCGACTGATCGCACGCGCGAGATCGCAGCGGATCTCGGCGTGCCCGTGTACGTCCATCAACAATTGCTGCCCGATCATGGCGCGCGGCGTGGTAAAGGCGAGGCGCTGTGGAAAAGCCTCCTGGTTACGCGCGGCGACATCATCGTGTGGATCGATACCGACATCGTCAACATTCATCCGCGCTTTGTGTATGGGCTGGTGGGGCCGCTGCTGATCAACCCTAAATTGCAGTTCATCAAGGGATTCTATCGCCGCCCGTTGAAGGTGGGCGAGAAGATTCAAGCGGGCGGCGGCGGGCGCGTCACCGAATTGACGGCGCGGCCCCTGTTGAATTTGTTTTACCCTGAACTCTCGGGCGTGCTGCAGCCCCTGTCGGGTGAATACGGCGGACGCCGCGCCATACTGGAGCAGCTGCCGTTCTTCTCCGGTTACGGCGTGGAGACCGGCCTGTTGATCGACGTGTTTGAGCGCTGCGGGCTGGACGCCATCGCGCAGGTCGATCTGCTGGAGCGCATCCATCACAATCAACCGTTGGAGGCGCTGAGCAAGATGTCGTTTGCCATCTTGCAAGCCGTGGTTCGCAAATTGGAGCGGCGTTACGGGCGCGCCATGCTCGACGACGTGAACCGCTCGATGAAGCTGATCCGCTACGAAGGCGGCAACTACTATCTGGATGTTGAAGAGATCGCCGAACTCGATCGCCCGCCGATGATCGAAGTGGCCGAGTACGTGAACCGGGATCAAGCACGATGACGATGATTCGCGATCAGCTGATCGCCCTTTATGGAGAAGTCGTTGGCTTAAGAACGGTTGAAGCGGTTCAACGCCAACTCGATCGGTTTGTGGCGCCCGGCGGCCCGCACATTTCTGCTCCCGCTGGATTGCCAAATCCAGCGGATGTGCAGCGGATTTGGCAACACCGCACTGCGCCCACGCAGTGGGTGCAAGTGTCCGCTGTGAGCAGTGCGAGCGCGAATCGGCCCGTTCGCCGCACCCTAACCCAGCGTGATGCCCTGCTCATCACCTACGGCGATCAACTGCGCGAGCCAAATAGCCCGCCGCTGCGCACGCTGGCTGCGTTCTGCGATGAACATCTCACAGGCGTGGTGAGTGGCATTCACATCCTGCCGTTTTATCCGTACTCCTCGGATGACGGCTTCTCCGTCATCGACTACACGCAGGTCGATCCGAAGCTGGGCGATTGGCCGGATGTGGCGCGATTAGGCGAACACTTCGACCTGATGTTTGACGGCGTGATCAATCATATCTCCGCGCAGAGCGCATGGTTTCAAGCCTTTTTGCGTGATGATCCGGCCTATCGTGATTACTTCATCGTTGTTGACGGCGAGCCTGATCTCTCGCAGGTGGTACGACCGCGTGCGCTGCCACTGCTGACGACCTTCGAGACGCCGTCCGGCGAAAAGAAAGTGTGGACGACGTTCAGCGCGGATCAGATCGATCTGAACTACGCCAATCCCGGCGTGCTCGTGGCGATCATCGACGTGCTGTTGCACTACGTGGCGCGCGGCGCGCAGTTCGTTCGTCTCGACGCGATTGCGTATTTGTGGAAAGAGATCGGCACGTCGTGCATTCACCTGCCGCAGACCCACCGCGTGATTCAATTGTTGCGCGCCGTGCTGGATGAGGTCGCGCCGCAGGTGACGTTGATTACGGAAACGAATGTGCCGCACGTCGATAACATTTCCTACTTTGGCGACGGCCACAACGAAGCGCAGCTGGTCTACAACTTCGCGCTGCCGCCGTTGATGTTGCACACGCTGCATACGGGCGATGCGCGGGCGTTGTCGGAGTGGGCGGCGGGCCTGACCGCCTCACCCCCGGCCCCTCTCCTGACGACGAACAACATGTCGTCAGGAGAGGGGAGTCAGCCGCTCCCCCTCTCCCGAAATCAGTCTGTTGGATTTCGGGAGAGGGGGCCGGGGGGTGAGGCATCCTTCTTCAACTTCCTCGCCTCGCACGACGGCATCGGGCTGAATCCGGCACGCGGCATCTTGAGCGACGCCGAGATTGCCGCGCTGGTCGATCGGGTGGTGGCGCACGGCGGGCGTGTATCCTACAAACACAATCCTGATGGTTCACGCAGCCCGTATGAACTCAACATCAACTACTTTGACGCGCTGTCTGATCCGAATGGCGACGAACCCATCGACACGCAACCCGATCGATTTGTCGTCGCACACGCCATCATGTTCGCGTTGAGCGGCATGCCGGGCCTTTACTTTCACAGCCTGTTCGGTTCGCGCGGTTGGCCGGAGGGTGTAGCGGTGACGGGCCAGAATCGCACCATCAATCGCCAGAAGTTCGATCGGGTTGACGTGGAACGCGAGTTGCAGGACACGGCTTCACATCGCGCGCGAGTGTTCAATCGGTTGAAGCGGCTGCTTGAAGTGCGGGCCTCGGCGGCGGCGTTTGCGCCACACAGCCCGCAGCGCGTGCTACAATTTCAATCAGGCGTGATGGCGGTGCTGCGCGGCAGCGGCGCTGAGCAAGTGGTGTGCTTGCACAATGTATCGGCGCAACCGCAGACGGTTCAACTCGAACGCGAGTGGGCGGCGACCACAGAGTTGATCACGGCCCAGGTATTTGTCGGCGGCGCGTTGACGTTAGCCCCTTATCAGGCCGCCTGGTTGAGGCGCAATGACGGATAAACCACGACGAATCGGCTTTGTCTCCACGCGGCTGGCCGGGACCGATGGCGTGTCACTGGAGACGTCAAAGTGGGTCACGGTGCTGGAGCGGCTGGGGCACACGTGCTGCTACTTCGCGGGAAAATCCGACTGGCCCGCCGAACGCAGCCGGGTGGTGGCGGAAGCCTACTTCAGGCACGAGGCCATCGACGAGATTACCAATGTGTCGTTTTCCAACGACTGGCGGCAGCAGGCCGCGCAGCGCGGCGATCCCGAGATTTACGCCATTTACACGCAAGCCGTCTCCCGCCACGTTCGCCCCCGCCTGGTCACGCAGCGCATCCACGAATTGCGCGCCTTCCTGAAACAGCAGCTCTACTCGTTCGTGCACGACTTCCAGGTTGAATTGCTGATCGTCGAGAATGCGCTGACGATCCCGTTGAACATTCCGCTGGGGCTGGCGCTGACCGAATTGCTGGCCGAGACGGGACTGCCGGCGATTGCCCATCACCACGATTTTCACTGGGAGCGCGAACGCTTTCTGGTGAACTGCGTGGCCGATTATCTCAACGCGGCGTTTCCGCCCACGCTGCCCGGCATCAAACACGTCGTCATCAACTCGATCGCGGCGCGCGAATTGAGCCACCGCACGGGCATCTCGGCGATGGTGGTGCCGAACGTGATGGACTTTGAGCAGCCGCCGTCGCCGCCCGACGACTATGCCGCCGACATTCGCGCGGCGCTGGGGGTGCGCCTGGGCGAACGGTTCTTCTTGCAGCCCACGCGCGTGGTGCAGCGCAAAGGCATCGAGCATGCCATTGAGTTGACCCGCCGCATTGGCCTGCCCGCCTGCCTGGTCATCTCGCATGCGGCCGGTGACGAGGGCAATAGCTACGAACGGCGCGTGCGCGACTTTGCCGACTTGATGGACGTGCGGGTGATTTTTGAATCGGAACTGATCTGCGACGACCGCGCCCTGACGCCGGACGGACGCAAAATTTACCGGCTGGCCGACGCCTATCAACATGCCGACCTGGTGACGTATCCTTCCAGCGTGGAGGGCTTTGGCAATGCCTTCCTCGAAGCGGTGTACTACCGCTGTCCGATCGTCGTCAACAGTTATTCGACGTTTGAGGTGGACATC
>JACRBO010000099.1 GCA_016219235.1 Chloroflexota bacterium | reverse complement strand
GGCAAATTGAGATCGAGCACGACGAGGTCCGGTTTTTCGTGACGAAAGACGGCGAGCGCGTGTTGGCCGTCTGAGGCGGTGACGACGCGGAAGCCGCTCTGCTCAAGGTAAGCGCGCACCACTTTGACGATGTCGAGTTCGTCGTCGACGACGAGAATTTTCTGGCTCATGGAAACTATCTTACCACGTCGCTCTCAGATTGAAGCAGAGGCGGCTCCCACGCCGCCGGATACGCGGGCGCAGGAGCCTGCTCTGCATCAATCTGGCAATACATGCGAGCAGGGAAACGAAAAGGGCGACCCCGCGAGAGTCGCCCTGATCTGTGTGGCTGAATCTTAGCCTTGCGGGCCGGTGGGCTGCGCGTAACCGCGACCACCCATCATCCCGCCAGGGCCGCCGCGTCCGCCCATCATCCCGCGACCATAAGCGCCGGGCTGCGCGCCCGATTGGCCGTTCTGCATCGGGCAATCGCCGGTGCCAAAGTTCGGCATGGCCTGCATGCGGCTCTTCATCCAATCGGCCTGCTCTTGCGTCAGCGTGCCCGCTGCGACGAGTTCGTCGAGTTCGGCGTTGCGCGCGGTCGTGGCGACTTGCTGCAGCGTCTCCAATGACACGCCCTGCGCTTCGGCGATCTGCGCCAGCGTCTGCGTTTGCAGCGCGGTGGTCAGTTCGTCATAGGTCAGATCGAGCTCGGCGGCGATGGCCGTCAGCACGGCTTCATGCATGCCACCGTCGGCCATCATCGAATTGTACATCGCGCCCATGTTGCCGCCCATCATCCCGCCGCGCATGCCGCCGTAGGGCATCGTGCCAGTGTAAGGGCAGGTGTAGCCGCCGGGGCAGACGCCCGCATTGGGTTGGGCCGGCGTTACGCCGTTCTGTGCGTAGGCTACGACGACATTGCCGATGAGAATCACGGCGGCGATGGTTGCGATTAAAACTAAACTCTTTTTCATGTGTTGCCTCCAGGTTCCTGATCGTATTTGGTCTTACGTGCTAACTATAGCAAGCACTTGTTAGGAACTTGTCAGGAAGCGGTAGAGAGGGTGTGAAGAAAAACCTGACAAGATGACACGATGACGCGCCGCGAACAACGCGGCGGGTGACAAGGTGATTTGTTGGAAAAGATCATCTTGTCAGCCGGTCATCCCTTCACCTTGTCACCTTTTCCGGCCGGCGCGTCTTTGTCGATCTTCTCAAAGCGGGCGATGAGTTGCTGCGGACGGATGCGCAGGTCTTCGCCAAGACGCGCAGAGGCAAGTTGAACATACTTCTCAATCGTTTCGTAGCCGACGAATTTGCGCTTGAGGTGCCTGGCAACTTTGGTCGTCTGACCGGAGCCGGTGAACGGATCGAGAATGAGTTCGCCCTTGTACGAGTACAATTGAATCAAGCGATGCGGAATCTCCTCGGGGAACGGGCAAGGGTGATCGAGTTGATCGGGCGGGACCGGCGCGATGTGCCACACGTTGTTGGCGATGTCGTAGGTGAAGAGTTTGTTGATCGGGTAACTCGATCGATCTTTCGCGGCGATCGAGCGCTCTTTGTAGATCGGTTCACCGGGCTTGCGAAAGATTAGGATGTACTCAGTCATGATGTTGGGATAGTAGTAGCCCGGATACGGCTTCTGGATGGTGACGCCAGCGCGTTTGACACCCGCCGTGCATTTGTGCCAGATAATATCCTGATGAAACAGCCAGCCCGATCGGGTGAGGCGGGCGATCAAATCGAAGGGCACCGGGTAGTGTTGACCGTTCAGCAGCACGGTGCCGATCACGATGGCGCAGAAGCCGCCGGGTTTGGTCACGCGCAGCACTTCGTGGAAAACCCGATCGAGCCAATCGAGATAGTCAATGTAGTCGGAATAGCCTTGAGCATAGGCTCGCGTGCGATAGTGCTCGGCTTTATTCGCGGCGTGGATGTCATAGTCGATCGCGTTCCAGTAGGGCGGCGAGGTGACGGTCAGGGCGACGCGATTGTCGCGCAGTTCGGGCATGGTCTCACAGGAATGCTGATAAATCCGGTTCACGCGCTCCAACCTCCAACGTCCAATCTCCAACTTCCAACCTACCGCGTAGCGTCCAACGCCCACAAGTGTAGCTGAGAACGCCGCGGCTGACAAGTAGAACATTTGGCATGTGTCAAACCACCCATTTAACACTATGAACGCCCGCGGCGATTCCGGTAGAATGAGGCAGGAGCGATCTGCATGCAGGTCAACATGGTCGTCATCTACTTCTTCTATGGTCTGGCGTTTTTTAGCATGGGTCTGGCCATTACGCTGGAAGCCGGCCGCGGCTCGGATGCGCGGCTGCGGCACGGTCTGCGTGCGCTGGCTCTGTTTGGGCTGATCCATGGGGCGCACGAGTGGATCGAGATGTTTGAGCAATTGGAGATCCTGCCAGGTCTCGCGGTCGATCCGACGACCTGGCATACGGCGCGGATCGCGATGCTGGAGTTTTCGTTTTTGCTGTTGGCTGCGTTCGGTGCGACACTGTGGCCCCACGTGAGAGACTTCCGGCGAGCCAGCCTGCTGGTGCCGGCTGTGCTGGCGACCATCTGGGGATTTGGCCTGGTGCTGCTGCGCGGCTCCTACACGATTGACACCGGATTGTGGGACGTGTCCGATGTCTGGACACGCTACAGCGTGGCGGTCCCATCGGCGCTGTTGGCCTGCATCGGCTTAATCGGGCAGCGGCAGGTCTTCCGGCGGGCGGGCATGCAAGAGTTTGGACAGGCGGCCCTGATTGCGGCGATCGCCTTTGCGTGGTACGGCGTGATCGGGCAGACGTTTGTGCGTGAGACGCCACTGCCGCCATCCAACGTCATCAACCAGAACTTGTTTTATCGGACGTTTGGGTTCCCGATTCAGTTGTTGCGGGCCAGTGCGGCGATTGTGTCCGCCTATGCCATGGCGCGCTTTATGCGATCGTTTGAAGTGGAGACCCGGCGCAAGATCGCCGAATTCCAGGCCGAACAGCTGCACGCTGCCCAACGGCGCGAGGCGCAGCGCGGCGATCTGTTACGACAGGTCGTGTCGGCGCAGGAATCAGAACGGCAGCGCATCGCGCGGGAACTGCACGATGAGACCGGTCAGGCGCTGACGGCCATCGGTTTGGGACTGCGCGGCGTCTCGAACACGCTGCGGGTGGATGTCGATAAATCGGCGGCCAATCTGCGCCAACTGGAGGGACTGGTGGCGCATTCGCTGAATGAGTTGCAGCGCCTGATTGCCGACCTGCGCCCGTCGCATCTGGACGATCTGGGCCTGCCGGCCGCACTGCGCTGGTATGTTGGCGAGGTGCAGGCGCGCGTGCCACTACAAATTCAAGTTGAAGTCAGCGGCGAACAACAGCCGATCGCGGCCGTGATGAAGACCACGCTGTTCCGGGTGGCGCAGGAAGCGGTGACGAACGTGGTTAAACATGCCGAGGCCACAGCGGTCAAGATCACGCTGACTTACAACGTCGAGTGCGTCTGTCTGCGCATGGAAGACAATGGCCGCGGTTTTGACGTCACATCGGCCAGGGTACAGCGGCCGGCGTGGGGGTTGATGGGCATGGAAGAACGGGCGACTTTGCTGGGCGGAAAATTCTTACTCAAGTCACAGCCCGGTCATGGCACGTGCGTTGAGGTGACGATTCCGTATCGAACTGTTTTGGAGGTTAGCGGTGACAACCCGACTGCTCTTAGTTGATGATCACGCTGTGGTCCGCTCGGGCCTGCGGATGCTGTTAGAGAATCAGGCCGGTCTGGAGATTGTGGGCGAAGCCGGTACCGGTCGTGAGGCGTTGGTGCTGG
>JACRBO010000876.1 GCA_016219235.1 Chloroflexota bacterium | reverse complement strand
TTCGCCGCTCCGTCGAGGACGGCCTGTCCAAGCGGCGCGGGCTGATCAAGCGGTATGAATTGATGCGCGCGCTGGAGCAGCAGTTGATGGACGGCCTGGCGGCGCTGCGCAATGAGCAGGCCGGGCGTGTACGCCGCCTGGCGCAAGAAGCGCCAGAGCCGATCAAGGACGCCGCTAACATCGTGCGCGTGGGGCCGTTCCTGATCGATCGCGAGCGGCACGTGGCGCTGTTGGGCGACTCGCAGCTCAACCTGACGCCGGTCGAGTTTGAAATTCTGGCGACCCTGGCCGAACGCGCGCCAGCCGTGTTGAGTCCGCTGGAACTGATGCGGCGCGCGCTGGAGTACGAGGTCAGCGAAGCCGAGGCCGGGGACATGGCGCGCTGGCACATCCATCACCTGCGCCGCAAGTTGGAAGCCGACGGCGCCGCGTCCCGCCTCATCCAGACCGTGCGCGGTCTGGGCTACCGAATCGATATCTGACAGGCAAACTTATGCGCCGACTATTGAAGAGTGTGTTACTGGTTATGATGTGCGGCCTGTTGGTCTTACCCGCGCAAGCCGCGCCGCTGTACGCCGGTCCGAACCCGGTACTGACGATTACGGCCAGCCCGTTTCCGCTGGTGGTTAATCAACTGGCGCGCATCACCATCGTGGGCACGAACGCCGGTCCGACGGCGCTGGACAATGTCACTATTACCAGCGGAATGCCTAACAACATAGCGATCGAGGCGGTCAGCGCGTCACAAGGCAATGTGTCGGTATATAACTCTGCCATCACCGTGCACGCCGGGCATCTGGATCCCGGTCAGAGCGTGACGGTCTACGTCGACGTGGCTGTGGTGGCTGCCTATCCGACCGATGCGCCCTTCAACGTGTGCGCCGGTTTGACGTATACGAACGGTGTCGCGCGCCTGTCCTGCCTGCCCAATCAGATCGCCGTGCCGACCGGCAGCCGCCCGACTGTTGATCTGGCCCCCAACGGCCAGCGCCCCATCAACGATCCCAATCGACCTCCGGTGACGCTGCCGGTGTCCGGCGCACCCATCGATGCGGCTGGCCTCGCGTTGGTGTTGAGCGGCTTGACGCTGATCGCGTTGAGCCGGCGCAAGCGATAACCTCCAATTCGCTCATAGCCCGCGTCCCCGCGGGCGTCCCTGCGGGCGTCCCCGGTGTGCGGGCGGTCTCCCGACATGACCTTCAAACCTCAACCCTATCCAGATCATCTCTACTTCATCACCGGCTCATTGGTCGGCTGGCGACCCCTGTTCACGCGGCCCGAGTTTGCCGCCTTCGTGCTCGACTCGCTGGCCTGGCATCGCCACCATCAGCGCTGGACCTTGTACGCTTACGTCATCATGCCCACGCACCTTCATCTCATCATCAAACCAGGTGCTGATCAGACCATTACCACCAACCTCCAATCATTGGCCTCCTTCACGGCGCACGCGATCCTGAAGCTACTCCGCGCCGGTCAACTACAAACGGAGTTGCAGTATTTCGCTACACATCGCCAGGCTGACGCGACAGAAAAGCATCAAATCTGGCAGCCGCTTCAGGCAAAGAACATCTATTCCGTGGAGTTCTTGCGCGAGAAGATGGAGTACATTCACAACAATCCGATTGCCAAACACTGGGCCTTAGTGGACAATCGGGCCGAATATCGCTATTCGAGCGCGTGCTTTTATGATCGCGCCGAGCCGCCCGTGGTTGAGGTGGATGATGCTCGCGTCTGGCTGGCGTGAAGGCCTACGCACTGGGGCGCCCGCAGGGGCGCGGGCTGAGAGCAGGGGAACAGAACGGAGAGTCATAGGCTCTCCGTTTTCGTTAATGCGCTCCAATGTCTGCGCGGGCGGCGAACATGTCGTTGCGCTAGCGCCTTCAGCGTGCCAAACATCTCAATCTCGTTTCCCAATCCACTGTTCCCACCCGATCACGAAGTCACTGTAGTTCATGACCAGCGTCCGCTCGATCGCGAGTGGCAGCGAATCGGTTGTGCCCAGCATGCGCAGAAATCTGATCACGCGGTCGCTGCCGAACTGTTGATCCAGAAAAGCAATAAACGCCTCGGCTTCATTCTCCGCCAGACGGGTTGAACCGCTCAACAGCGCATCGTCCGGGCGCCAATGCCAGATCGTTTCCAGCGGCAGCAACTCTTCGCCGGCCAGCAACTGCTGATAGTGGACCCGCGCCGCCGTGTCGTTCAGTCGCAGCACAGAACTGACCGGGCCGTGGCGCGTGGGCTGGACCAGCACCGGCGACAAGGCATATTCGTCAAACACGCGCACGCGCAGCCAATCGATGATGGCATTCAGCAACAACTCGCCCTGATGATCCTCCGGCCAGTGAGTGGCATAGCCGGCGGCCAGCCGCGCCGCGGGCGCGATCAAACTATCAAACGCCATCGACTCGATCGGATCGCCCTGAATCTCAGGCACGTCGTAGTAGCCTGTCACCCGCGGCGACGGGATCGCGACCGAGACGGTATGGCCTGTATCGCGCACCGTGTACGGCGCAGCGGCGCGGATCGATACCGTCAGTGCAATCGGCTGGCCCCACGCCAGGCTGGGCGCGTCTTTGATCGGGCAGTCTAACTCGATGCACAGATACCTGAAGGCCCGCGAAAACCGATCGGCCACGAGCGGAACCAGGCTCTCGTCTTCAAGTGGATATAGCAGCTCGAATGAGATGAGCGGGCTAGTCAGCGTCGGACTCAAACTGAGCGTGTTGATGGCGCGGAACTGACCACCCCAGAAGGCGCGCGACGGCAGCCGCATCTGCCAGCGTTGATCCGCGAGGCCATAGAAACGGGTCTGCTTAAAATTGACGCCGTGACGAGCTTGCTGTATCTCAACCCAGGTGGCGCCATCGGGCAGCGTGCCCGTCGCATCGATCTTGAACAACGGATCGCCGTCGTGGCCCCAGCGCCCGCTCGCCGACAGTAAATCGTAATACCAACTCGCTCGATCTTCATCGGCTAACGTATCAATACCCGTTAGCCTTAAGTCAAAATTATTTTCGCCCGCGTGATTGGCCAGGGCTAGTGAATCACGCTCGATGGCGGCTTCGAGCGACGACTCATCCAGCGCGGCCGACAGCACGGGTGGCAGAGTAGGTCTGGGAATCACGATT
>JACRBO010000850.1 GCA_016219235.1 Chloroflexota bacterium | reverse complement strand
CGCCCGCCCATCGCCGTGCGCGTCCCATCCAGCACACTCAACAGCGACACACTGCGCGAGGCGTCTTTGCCCCGCAGCGTATCGACCAGCTCAAGGTTGCGGCGCGTGGCCGGATCGAGCGCCATGAATTCGCTGGTCAGATACGAGTGCAGACTCGCCAACTGGGCCAGCGCGCCGCGCTGTGTCTCCTGCAAATACTGAATGATTGCGCCCGCCGCGCGAACCGCCAGCGGCTTCTTGTCCAATCCAAAGCCGGCCAGCGTCGAGACTTGAAAGTGATCGAGCAGCGCCTGTTTGGCATGCGACGATTCGAAACGCCACGCCGGAATCGGTGTGAGGTGAATGGGCGCGCTGTTGATGTTGGGCTTGACGGCAACCTCGCGCTGTTTGTCGTCGGGGGCTTGTACCAGGCACTCGCGCGGCATGATGCGCAGCAGTTCTTGATCGCCCGCGCTGAGTGTATCTACCTGCGTCGCGGCGAATTCGCCCGTGGTGATGTCGGTGTACGCCAGGCCAACGTGTGCGCCATCGCTGATCCACGCGGCCAGATAATTGGCGCGTTTCTCATCCAGCAATTCCGGTTCGATCACCGTGCCAGGCGTGACAACGCGGGTCACATCGCGTGGTACGATGCCTTTCACGGTAGACGGATCCGCCATCTGCTCGGCCACGGCCACGCGATAACCGCGCTCGATCAGCCGCGCGATATAACCATCGGCGGCGTGATGGGGCACACCCGCCAGCGGCACACGCTGCCCCTTGCCCACCGGCCGCGACGTGAGCGTGATGTCCAACTCGCGCGCGATCAACTCCGCGTCGGCGTCAAACGTCTCGTAGAAGTCGCCAAGCCGGAAGAACAGAATTGTGTCGGGATACTGGCTCTTGAGTTGCAGATACTGCCGTCGAATAGGCGTTAAGTCGTCATTCATGAAGTTCACCGCAAAGAGAGTGGATCAATCATCTGTGCATATCTGTGAGAATCTGCGTCCAAACAATCATTGCGGCGCAGGCATCAGGCCCGCCAGTTCACGCAGGTAATTCCATGAATACAGGCCGGCATTGTGACCGTCGCCCCAACGTGGCTGCACAGCGTAATTCCCAATGTAACCAATGCCTTCCAGGTTGTAATTCGGCGCGAGTTTCAACTTCAGCGGATCGGCCGGGCCGTGCAGCTCGGCGCAATCGGCGCACGGGCAATTGTCGCGCAGTTTCTTCCAATCAATTTCACTGATCGTGCCATCTTTCCACTTCACGATCAACAGTTTTTGTTCGTCGTCAACGCGCACAAAGTTAGACTTGGGCATGTTCTCCTCGGAGTAGAAATCAGTCAACTGGTAATCGGTAATCAGTCAACCGGTCAACTCGGGCCGCAAGATCGCCTGTCATCTTGCATCCTGCATCTTGCATCCCGTCATCTTGTCGCCCGGTCATGTTATCAACCTGTCAGTCTTCTCGTCGATCGTCGCCAGCAGATCGCTGTAGTGTTCCAAAATCGGCCACACAAACCAACCCGGGCCGCAGCGCAAACGGATGTGGATCAGGCTCAGCGGCAGGTAACGCCACCCTATCACGTCCGACCAGGGCACACTCGAAGCGCGCAACCATTTCATCTGGATGCCTTGCTCCGAGGTGGTGACGGCGCGCGTGCCAATATCCAGGCCCAGCACCAATATTGTCAGGCCAAACACAAAGCCGACGATGTGCAGCACTGCGTCAAGGCGGCTGTTCTGAATCGCCTCTACTTCGGCAATCACCGAACCGAGAACAATCACCCCGAACAACAGCGCGCCAAACAACGCCTGCATCCGATAGGCGGCCGGATAACGATAGGTTGTCGGTTGAGATGGACCGGAATCGCCCGGCGGGATCATCGGTTGTGAATCTGACACGCGTTCACCTCAATCAGAATTCGAAACGGATCATACCCGATGAACACGCAATTGACCAGAGCCGCCAACAAGCGGCTTTGCTCTAGCCGACAAATCGAGTATACTCAGTGCGGCTTCAAGACCACCGGGAGTAATGAATTATGAGTGATGTGTATCTTACAGTCGATCTGGGCGGCACCCGCATCCGGGCGGCCCGCTGTCGCGCCGACGGCACGATCGAGGCGCGCACCGAGCGCATGACTAAAGCCGCCACCGGCGCAGACGCCGTGATCGAGCGCATCGAGCAGGCCCTGCGCAAAGTCTGGCCGGAAACTGATGAGAGTGTCGTGAGGGCCATCAGCGTCGTCGCGCCGGGGCCGGTCGATCCGTGGACGGGCGTCATCTTCACGGCGCCGAATTTGCCTGGCTTTGTGGATATTCCCCTGCGCGATCGGTTGGCGAACATCTTCCAGGTGCCCGTGTATATCGGCAACGACGCCAACTTGGCCGGTCTGGCCGAGTGGCGCTTTGGTGCGGCGCGCAACCACCACCACGTAATTTACCTAACCATCAGCACCGGCATCGGCGGCGGCGTCATTATCGACGATAAGCTGCTGTTGGGCAGCCACGGTCTGGGCGCTGAGTTGGGCCACGTCACCGCCGATGTAAACAGCGAGCACTGTCTGTGCGGCAATGTCGGCTGCATCGAATGGCTGGCGTCCGGTACCGGCATCGCGCGGCAGGCCGTGCGGCGGTTGCGGGCTGGTGAGTCAAGCCTGATGACCGGACTCGCGCAGGGAAACTTCGATACGCTCAACGTGGAAGTCGTCGAGCAAGCGGCCAGGGCCGGCGATGCGCTCGCCAACGATGTTTTCCAGTGCGCTTTTCACGCGCTGGGCCTCAACCTGACTTCGCTGCTGCATATCTTCAACCCGTCGATCGTCGTCATCGGCGGCGGTGTCAGCAATATGGGTGATCGCTTGTTCAAGCCGCTGCAAGCCAGCATTGATGAACACGTCATGAATCCGCGCTACCTGTGCCCGATCGTGCCGGCCCAGCTGCGCGGCGATGTGGGCCTGCTGGGCGCGCTGGCACTGGCGCTCGATCCGCCCCCACAACGGTCCGTCTAGCCCGATCAAATCACAACTCCCGCCGTGAATGCCACGCGCGGGAGTTGTCGTTGTGCGCTTGAAACTACCGGCTACGCGTGATGGCCGTTACCGTTGGCAGGCGCTGTCACCACTGCCGGCAGTATCACATGGAAGGTGCTCCCCGGCAGATTTTCGTCATCGTGGCCGGGGCTTTCTACCCAGATCTTGCCGCCGTGCGCCTGGATTACGCCCTTGGCAATCGTCAAGCCCAGGCCCGGGCCGGCCCCCTTGAACTTGGTCGTGCCGGTCGAATGCAGCTCCACCGCGCCCACCCGATAGAACTTCTCAAAAATGAGCGTCTGATCGTTGCGATCAATACCGATCCCGGTGTCGGCGAAGAGCACTTCCACATAGGGTCGCCCGTCATTGGCCGGTGCTTCGCGCAACAACCGGCCGGACACCTTGATCAGGCCGCCATCGGGCGTGTATTTGATGGCATTGCCGATGATATTGCCAAACGCCTGACACAATCGCTGTAAATCACCCTGAACGGGCGGCAGGTCATCCAATTCGATCGTCTCGATGTTCATCTGGCGATCACGAATCGCGTCTTTGTAATTGTCGATCGCCATTTTGACCACGGCCGAAATGATCAATGGCGCCGTCCGGATGTCCAACGCCTGCGCGTCGATGCGCGACACATCCAGCATGGCCGCGATGATGGCCTCCAGCCGCACGCTGGCCCGCGTAATGCCGGTGCTGATCTGGGTCATGTGCGCGGCGACCAGGTTGCCCTGCTGCATCATGTCGGCCATGATGTCGGAATAGCCGCGTATCTGGGTCAGGGGTGTGCGCAGCTCGTGCGAGGCAATCTCGATAAAGTCTGTCTTGGCCTCATCCAGTTTTTCAAGGCGGGTATTGGTCTGGCTTAACTCGTCGTTGAGGCGAGTGATCGAGCGGTTGGCTGTCTTGAGATCGTTGACCAGGCGCGCGTTTTGCAGCACCACCGCCGTTTGATTGCCGACCGTCATCAGCACGTCCAAGTCTTGCGCCGAGTGTGGCTCACCCGATTCGCGCCGGCCCACCGCCAGCACGCCGATTAGTACGCTGCCCGATAAAATCGGCACGTAGACTTCCATGTCCAGCGATTGCAGCCACGTCCGCTCTTTTAAGACCGCCGAACGATAGTGCGGCAGCACGTCGATGTCGTACTGGGTCATGGGCCGTTGGCCCAGCTGCCATTCGGCCAGGATCGGACTATCGGGCTGCAGTTCGGCCCGCTCGATCGGTAGCACCCCCATCCCCGCCAGCAGTTGTACGTCCACGCGCGCTTCGCGTTCCGTAATCAGCATCAATGCGCCGCGCCGCACATCCAGCGCATCCGCAATAATGCCCACGGCTACGGTGACGAGTGTTTCCAGTTCAAGGATGTTGTTAATCGCGTCGCCGTAGTCGCGCAGCGCTCGCGCCGGGTTATAGTGGCCGCGATTGGTCAGCCGGTCGATCAGCCGGTGCAGCCCCTCGCGCAGGGGCTGCTGAAAAATCGCCAGAATCGCGGCAGCAATCACCGCCGCGACCACCGTTGAAAACGACACTTGTTGCTGCGAGGTGGTCAACACCACCCACATGCCGGCAAAAATCAGCCCGCCCAGCATCAGCGTGGTCAGCATGGCCGTAACGGCGCGCCGCGCCACCGAGCGCAGCACCGGCAGGTGATAATTGACGGTCGCCACCGCCAGTACGATGGCCCCCAGGAAACGCGTCACCAGACCAATTTGCGTGACGTCAAACAAAAAGCGCGTCCGATCCAGCAAGGTCAAGGCTTCGCCGCCCAGCACTAGCAACATGCCCATCAACCAGAACAACAATCGATTGCGGTGCAGCGGCCGCCGCGTCTGAAAATAATCCAGGCCGGCCAGCGTAAACAGACCCAGACTGAAGCCCAGCCAGCCGGCGACTTGCAGCACTTGCACCACGGCATCGACCGTCAGATTGACAACCGCCCCCAGCAACGCGGTTTGAACATCAAACAGATTGATTTCAATCGCCAGCACGGCGGCCAACCACACCCCGGCGGCCGTCAATACCCAGCGGACACCTGGCCGCTCCAAGAACAATAGGGTCAGAATCACCGCCAGCGGCGACAGCATCATCAACATCGCATAGGCTAACCTGAAGCCCAGCGTCAGCGAATCGTCGCCGATGCCAAACAACAAGGTCAGCCCCAGGCCCACGCTCCAGATCAACGACAGCAGCAAATACAGCAGCAGCGTGCGCACCAGCCAGCCCTGCCAGCCGCGCCGCCGCAGCGCCCAGATCAACAAAGCGGCATACCCCACGCCAGTGCCCAACGCCACTAATACAGGTGCTTGAAGTCCGAATAACGCCGACATGATCTTCCTACCGTCTTGATTAACTTACCAATGAAGCACAGCGCTGTTATTTGAGAATGTAGTACGTGCCCTTTTTTGCGCCGATGCGCATCAACACGCCCCGATCGACCAGGTCCACCAGATCGAGGCGTAGTGTTTCGGCTGAGACGCCGGGGCACAATTGTTGGTACTCGCGGCTGGTGATCTGGCCGCGCTCGCGCAGATAAGACAAGGCATGCGCCTGCCGTTCGTTCATGGTCTTTTCCCAGACCGGCGTGGCGCGGCGTTCCTTGATGTTGGACAAAGTCACCGTAAACGCATGGGGCTGCGCCTTGAACAACGGCGGGGCGTGGCCGGCCTGCGTCATCTCTTCGATCATGCGATCAATGCCCAGCCCCAACTCCTCGATGTACCCCCACTGAAACAGGCCCGACACCAGGCGCGGGTTACGCGAAAAATGTTCTTCAACCAGATTATCCACTGTGATAAATCCCGGCAAGCCGCCCGGACTGATCACTTCCATCCGATCGGAAAACATGCGAATCTCGATCCGGCGTCCTTTCAGCCGATAATCGCGGTGGCAGACCGCATTCACCAACGCCTCGCGCACGGCAAACAAGGGGTATTCCGTCAGCTCTTCGCGCTCCAGGCCCTTGACCACCGCGCCCACGCGCATCTCTTCGCGCACCACGCTCCACGCCGTCTCGATGACGCGCGCCAGCGGCCCGCCAATCTCTTCGCGGCGGCCATAGCCCGGCAAGCCGCCTTCGCCGCGCGGTTCCGTGCCGATGAACTTCACGAATACCAGGCTCGATTGCGGCAGAAATTGCTGCGGATTCTTGCAGAACAACAACACGCCCGCGACCGTCGGCTCGCCCCGATCGTCGATCGCGCCAATCTCGCGCAGCAATTCATCGGGGCTGGCCGTGATCGATCGGCGTTGGCGCTCGATCCGCTTGGCCGTGTATTCCGCAATCGTCTCGTCATCCAGATCGGATCGTTTCGCGCCAGGCATGGCTTCGGCTTCATAATCGCCGCTGCTTTTGGACGCCGCCAGCTGCCGAATCGCCTCGCCGCCCAACGCCCGGTTCTCCGCCCCCATGCGAATCACCACGCGGCCATCAGCCAGCGAATGTAGTTCACCCGTGCGCGACACCGTGACGGCCACCACCGACGCCCCCGCCAGATCGATCTGCTCCCAGCCGGTGTGAATCGGCGGGCGGCACTGCATCTCGGCGCGGCGTAGCACGCCTTCCACATCTTCAGGGTACACACTGCCATTCGGCTTACCGTTGACATCCACGCCCACCACGATCGTACCGCCGTCGCCATTGGCAAACGCCACCAGCGTCATGGCCAGGCGTGCGACATCGAGATCGGGCAGGTATTCAACTAACTGGCCGGGACCGGCTTTAAGGATAGTAGATGTGATCATGAGCGGCAATCAGCGATAAGCCTCGCGGCGGTGCAAAACCGCCAGAATCGTAACGAGCCGACGATCATCGTCAATGTCCTACAGCACCCGATAGTCTCCAACTCGAATTCGCCAAGCCCCTTTCAGTTCGCCGGAAAGTTTACGGACGCCGTCGGGGCGCGGCACATCAGCCAGATCTTTGATCGCGGCAACAACTCGCCCTCGGATGTCAGGCGGGAGATCGGTGATTTCTTTCTCCACTCGCCGGGACGAAGTTTCAATGCGATACATCAAGCGTCAGCCTCTGAAAGGAATGCCTCGAAGTCACGCCCTTCACCGTGTGCGTAGGCTTCGCGCTCGTCATGAATTCGGTGTCCGAGTTGCACGTCAAGCTCATCGGCGCGATCTTCAAGCAAATCAACCATCGACAGATACTGTTCAATCGATAGCAATACCGCTTCAGCCTTACCCTGATCAGTAATCACCACCGGTTGCGATTGATTGTGCAGTTGCCTCAGAATCACCCCAAGTCGATCGCGCACATCTGTGCTAGTGAGTGTCATTACGGTCATGGTCGCCCCCCAATTCAGTAACCACTTCAACTTCCCCAACCAAATCTTCGCCGCTATCGATGTCAGACTCATCGCCGTCGATGACATCATCATTCTCGGTGGCCTCGTCGAGCAATGCCTCGTCCGCTCCGTCGTCGACGGCCACTTCCGGCGCAACTTCAACCGGATTGGCCTGCAACACTGCCAGCGAAGCGAGTTTATCACCTTCATCCAATGAGATCACACGCACACCCAACGTCGATCGTCCAGCCGCGCGAATGCTCTCCACCGACGTGCGCAACGCGATACCGTTAGCCGTGATCAGGGTAATTTCGTCGTCGGGCCGCACCACGCGCGCGGCCACGATTGGGCCGGTTTCTTCATATCGATCGGCGATCGTGCGGATGCCGCCCGTATAGCGCCCCTTCACGGGATACCGTTCCAACGGCGTGCGTTTACCGTAGCCGGATTCAGCCACCACCAGCAACTGACCGCCGGGCACGGCCACATCCATGCTGGTCACCGTGTCGCCTTCGGCCAATCGAATCGCGTTGACGCCGCCGGCCGCGCGCCCCATCGAACGAACGCGTGCCTCGCGGAAGCGCAGCGCCTTGCCGCGCGCCGTCACGATGATGACATCCTGTGCGCCGCTGGTCGCCTTCACCCAGCCCAGCACATCGCCTTCATCCAGTGAAATCGCGATGATGCCGCTGGGCCGCACCGACTCAAACTCGGTCATGTCCACACGCTTCATGCGGCCGTTTTGCGTCGCCATCGCGCAGAACGTGTTGGGCAGGAATTCGCGGATCGCCAGCGCCGCCGTGATCTTTTCGCCTTCCGACAGCGCGATGACATTGATCAGCGGCACGCCGCGCGCCGTCCGATCGGCTTCGGGCACTTCATAGGCCCGCACGTGATAGACCTTGCCGCGATCGCTGAACATCAAGATGTGATGCAGGTTGCGCGTGGCGAAGATTGTTTCCACGGCGTCTTCTTCGCGGGTCGCCATGCCCGTGACGCCGCGCCCGCCGCGCTTCTGCGCGCGATAGGCTTTGGCCGGCACGCGCTTGATGTATCCGCGCTGCGTGACCGCAATCAGCACTTCTTCGTCGTGGACCAGATCTTCGATCGAGAGCTCTTCGGCTCCATCGGCGGTGATATGCGTGCGGCGCTCGTCGCCGTAATCATCGCGCACCTTGGCCAGATCGTCCTTGATCAGCAGCAGAATCTTGCGCGGATTAGCCAGCAAATCTTCCAGACCCGCAATCGTCGCCATGACGGCCTGATATTCATCTTCGATCTTCTGACGTTCCAGGGCAGCCAGCCGGCGCAACTGCATATCGAGGATAGCCTGCGCCTGCACTTCACTCAGGCCAAAACGCTCGATTAAACGACTGCGCGCCTCGTCGGCATTCGGCGATTCGCGAATCGTTCTGATGACGGCGTCGAGGTTAGCTAAGGCAATGCGCAGTCCTTCCAGAATGTGGGCGCGCGCGCGGGCTTTGTCCAGTTCGAATTGACTGCGCCGCGTGATGACTTCGTGGCGGTGGGCAACGTAGATTTGCAGCGTGCGCTTCAGCGACAACAGGCGCGGCTGACCATCCACCAGGGCCAGCATCTGCGCGCCAAAGGAGCTTTGCAGCGGCGTGTACTTCAACAGTTGATTGAGCACCGTCCGTGGATTTGCGCCGCGCTTAATCTCGATGATCAGGCTCATGCCATGTCGATCGGATTCGTCGCGCAAATCGGAAATGCCGTCGATGCGTTCATCGCGCACCAGTTCGGCGATGCGCTCAACCAGCGCCGCCTTGTTGACCTGATACGGAATTTCGGTGACGTTGATGCGGAAGCGATTGGCCTTCATCTCTTCGATGTGCGTCACCGCGCGCATCACCAGGCGGCCTTTGCCGGTGGCGTATAAATTGAGGATGCCATCGCGCCCCAGCACCATCGCGCCCGTCGGAAAATCCGGCCCCTTCACGAACTGCATCAAGTCTTCGACACTCACGCCATCCTCGGCCGTGCGCGCCAGATCGTCGATGACGCCCAGTTCTTCTTCGCGCGCGAAAGGCACGGCGGCGGCGGTCGCGTCGGCGCGGCGTTGCTCGATCACCGTCTCCCAGCGGTCGATCAGGTAACTGATCGCGTCGCACACTTCGCGCAGATTGTGCGGCGGGATGTTGGTCGCCATGCCGACGGCGATGCCGGACGAACCGTTGAGCAGCAGATTGGGCAATCGGGCGGGCAAGACCAGCGGTTCCTTCAGCGTGCCATCGAAGTTGTCGCCCCACTCGATCGTGTCCTTATCGATATCGAGCAGCAGTTCTTCGGCCATCT